>NZ_CALMPC010000120.1:0-5989 GCF_937872235.1 uncultured Thermomonas sp. | reverse complement strand
CCGCGAAGATCTTCACACGTTGCCGTGTGCACTTTCGTGGACAGCTGCAAGGGGGAAACGATTATGCGGCATCCGCCGCGAATAGGGAAGCGAAAATTGCAATTGCTTGCCATCCACCGCACAAATCAGACACTCTGCAGACGGACTCTGGCGAAGTTGCGCTTGCCCACCGCCAACACCCCCTCGAATCCCGGCGCAAATACCCGCGCGGCATCCTCGAACACCTCCCCATCCACACGTACCGCACGCTCTTTCAGCTTGCGGTTGGCCTCGGCGTTGGACGGCGTGATACCTGCTGCAGTCAGCAGCGCCGCGATGCGCAGACCCTCTGCAGGAACCGTCACTTCATGGAGCGGCAATTGCGACAGATCGCCTTCGCCGCGCACTGCGGCATGCCAACCGGCCACAGCCTGTTCGGCCTGTGCCGCATCATGGAAGCGCGCAGCCAGCTCATGCGCCAGCCGCAGCTTGAGATCGCGCGGATTCATGCCCGCGGCAATCTCGCCGCGCAGCTGCTTGGCTTCCCCAATCCCGATCTCGAAGCTGAGCAGGTCGATCCAGCGCCACATCAAGTCATCGCCAATCTTCATGGTCTTGGTGACGATGTCGATGGCCGGCTCGGCAATGCCGATGTAATTGCCAAGCGACTTGCTCATCTTGTTGACGCCATCCAGCCCTTCCAGTAGCGGCATGGTCAACACGATCTGCGGCGGCTGGCCGTGGTGTTCTTGCAGGCCACGCCCCATCAGCAGATTGAACTTCTGATCGGTGCCGCCAAGCTCGACATCGGCTTTCAGCGCCACCGAGTCATAGCCCTGCACCAGGGGATACAGAAATTCATGGATGGCGATGGACTGCTGCGCGGCATAGCGCTTGGCAAAATCGTCGCGCTCGAGCATGCGCGCCACGGTGTGCTGCGCGGCGAGCTTGATCATGTCGGCGGCACTCATCTGCCCGAACCATTCGCTGTTGAAACGCACTTCGGTGCGCTCGCGGTCGAGCACCTTGAACACCTGCTCGGCATACGTCTGCGCATTGGCCAGCACGTCCTCGCGGGTCAGCGGCTTGCGGGTGATGTTCTTGCCGGTGGGGTCGCCGATCATGCCGGTGAAGTCGCCAATCAGGAAGATCACCTGATGCCCCAAGTCTTGGAACTGGCGCATCTTATTGAGCAGCACGGTGTGGCCAAGGTGCAAATCCGGCGCGGTGGGGTCAAAACCGGCCTTGACCCGCAACGGCCGACCAAGCTTCAGGCGCGCCTCGAGCTCTTCGCGCTTGAGGATTTCGTCACTACCACGGGCAATCAACTCGACAGCTTGCTGCAACTCGGACACAGGCATTCTCTATGGGTGTGCTTTTCGGCGGCGCGGCGGGGCACCACGTATTCAGCTGAAGGTTAAGGACACGTTAACTGAAAATTTCGAAATTACCAACAGATTCAACGGGTTGACGCGCGCCCATCATCTGATTATGGTACCGCGTCGGGTAAATCAGCACACGCGGGGATCCACACATGGCGGACACGAATCACGAGGCCGTACGCCGCGAGAATTTAGAGCGCGCCCGGGTCAATGCTGATCGTCCCGCCAGTCTATCCATTGCACACCCATTCCGCGGACGGTGGACCCGCCGGCACTGGGCACATGCCAGTGTATTGACCACTATAGGAATGTTGCTGGCGGCTATTGTGCCCGGCTTCTCGACGGTGCTGAACACCCCCAACAACCCCAATGCGCAACGCATGACCATGACGTTGTCGCTGCCCAAACTCGGCCATCGCGCAGGCAAGACCACCGATGATCGCTGGCAGTCGATTACGCTCAAGCCTGGGCAAACACTGAGTGGCGTGTTCGAGGAATTGGGTATCCCGTATGACCAGCTTGCGCGGGTGATGCAGCATCCCACGATCAAGCCCACGCTGCGCAAGCTGCGCCCCGGCACGGTATTGAGCTTTAATCTGCCTGCCGACGGCAGCGTACGGGCGATGCGGCTGGAAGCGGGCCCAGGGATTGGTGATAGCCCCATCGAACTGGAATTCAATGGCGATGCGTTGCGCGAACGTGCGGTGCCGGTGGAAATCACCACCCGCACCGTGGTGTTGACCGGCGAGGTAGGTAGATCACTCTTTGCATCGGCACGCGCACTGGGGCTGGGCAGTTCGCAGCTGGAGCAACTCACTGATGAAATGTTCAAGTACGACATCGACTTCGATTCAGATCTGAGCGAAGACGACCGCTTCAGTGTGGTGGTGGATCAAACTTGGAAGAACGGCCAACTGGTCAACACCGGGCCGGTGCAGGCCGCCACCTTCACCGTGGATGGCCACCTCAAGAGCGCGTTCCGCTTTATGCGCGACGGCAAGCCCGAATACTTCACTCCCGATGGGCGCTCGCTCAAACGCCCGTTTATCCGCATGCCGATTCCGTATGCGCGCCTGACCTCCGGCTTTGGTGGCCGCAATCACCCGATTCTGGGCACCTTCCGCATGCACAAGGGTGTGGATTACGCTGCCAGTACCGGCACGCCGATCCAGGCGGCAGGTGATGCCAAAGTAGAGTTTGTGGGGCAAAAAAGTGGCTACGGCAACGTGGTCATCCTGAATCATGGCGCCGGTAAGACCACGCTGTACGGGCATATGTCGCGGTTTGCCGGTATCCACACCGGCCAACGTGTGGCGCAGGGCGCGGTGATTGGCTATGTGGGCAGCACGGGAATGGCCACCGGCCCGCATCTGCACTATGAATTTCGCGTCAACGGCGTGCAAGTGAACCCGTTGAAGATGACCATGCCACCGCCGGCACCGCTGACCGGCGATACCTTGGTTGCATTCAAGAGCGACACCCGCCACGCGCTGGAAAAAATTCGCGAAGTGGAAAACGTGGTGTTCCAATTGGATGACGGCAGCCGCGTCGCCAGTGCCACGCCCGCCCCCAAGGCGGGCAAACGCGGGAACCGGCGCAAGGGGTGATCGGCACGTTTTTCGCGCCGCAGTGCGATACTGCGGCGCATGTCCGACATCGCACATACGCCTCTCTTTCTTGGCCTGATCTCCGGTACCAGTGCCGACGGCATCGATGCCGCGCTGGTGCGCTTCGATAACGACTCTGCGCACGCCCGGCCCACGTTGCTGGCCGGACAAGTGCTGCCGTGGCAACCTGCGCTGCGCGAACAACTGGTGGCCTTGGGTCAGCACGCGCAAGCACTCACGCTGGATGCGGTGGGCATGCTGGATGTGCACATTGGGCGGGCATTTGCCGATGCCGCCAATACCTTGATCGACGCTGCGGGTGTGGATCGCAACCTGATCGCCGCGATCGGCTCGCATGGGCAAACCCTGCGCCACCGCCCGCAAGGCGAGGTGCCCTTCACCCTGCAATTGGGCGACCCGAGCAGCATTGCCGAACGCTGCAAGGTGCCGGTGGTGGCCGATTTCCGCCGCCGCGATGTCGCCGCGGGTGGCCACGGCGCACCGCTGGTGCCGGCGTTCCATGCGGCGGTACTGCACGATGCAAATGAAGATCGCGCCGTGCTGAATCTGGGCGGGATTGCCAATCTCACGTTGTTGCCGGCATCGGGCACGGTGCGTGGTTTTGATACCGGCCCGGCCAATGGCCTGATGGATGCGTGGTGCCAGCGCCAGCTTGGCCATGCGTTTGATGCCGGTGGTGCATTTGCCGCGCAAGGTCAGGTGGATGCCGGTTTGCTGGCACGTTTGCTGGACGAGCCGTGGTTTGCCGCGCCGCCGCCGAAATCCACCGGCCGCGACCAGTTCCACCTGGATTGGGTCGCAGCGGCCCTTGCCGGCCACGAGCCGCCCGCCGACGTGCAAGCCACGTTGCTGGCGCTGACCGCTCACAGCGTGGCCGCAGCGCTGTCTGCCACCCAACCGCAGACGCGGCGCGTGATTGTGTGCGGTGGCGGCGTACATAACCCGCTGCTGCTGACGGCGTTGGCGCAGGCGCTGCCAACCGCCAACATCGAGTCCAGCGCCGCGCACGGGCTGGATCCGGACTATGTGGAGGCAATGGCCTTTGCGTGGCTGGCGCGCGAGCATCTGGCAGGCCGCCCCGGCAACCTGCCCGCCGTCACCGATGCTGCCGGGCTGCGCGTGCTGGGCGCGCTTTATCCGGCCTGAGTACCTGCTTCGACAAAGACCCGCTGCCGCAGCGGCGGCGTCAGCCAGACATACAGCAGGGCCGCAGGAATCAGTGCCAACACGGTGATGACGAAGTACATGCCGTAGCCGGTGGCCATGACGATGCCGCCAGCGAAGAAGCCGAGGACTTTCCCAGGCAGATTGACCAGCGAACTGAGCAACGCGTATTGCGTGGCGGTGTGCTCCTTGTTGACCAGCGCCGAGAGGAACGCAACGGTGGGTGGGCCCAACATCCCCAGGGTGAAATTTTCCGCCGAGATCACCGCAGTGAGCACCCACACATCGCCCTTGTGCACCATCAGCAGCAGGTACAGCAAATTACAGCTGCCGCACACCAGCATCATCAACCCCAGCGACTTCCACGCGCCCATCCGAGTCACCAATGCGCCGCCGCAGAACACGCCAAGAATGCCCACCCACACCCCCCAGAGCTTGGTGATCGAACCAATCTGGGTTTTGCTGAAGCCTTGATCCACATAGAACGGGCTCATGATGCCGCCGATGGTGGCCTGTTCGGGCACTTTGAACAGCAGGATGTAGGCCAACACGGTCAACGCCAGTGCCACCCCGTAGCGACGGAAAAAATCGGTGAACGGGTCGGCCACCGCACGCACCATCGCAGCTTTCCACGGCAGGTGTTCCGCCGTGGGCACCACCGGTTCGCGCGCCAGCAAATTGGCAATCAGGGGAATCAACATCGCCGCCGCCATCAGCACATACACCAGACTCCAGGCGATGTGGTCGGCCAAGATCGCGGCCAATGCGCCGGCCAAAATCAGGCCGATGCGATAGCCCAACGAATAGGTGGCCACCAACGCGCCTTGTGCATCCACCGGTGCAATTTCAATCCGGTAGGCATCCACTGCAATGTCTTGGGTGGCCCCGAAAAACGCCACGCCCAGCGTGGCTGCAATGAACAGGCCAAGCTGGGCTGGCGTGGTGGCCGCCATCAGCAGCAAGCTGGCGATGACCCCCAGCTGCGCCGCCAGCAACCAACCGCGCCGCCGCCCCAAGCGCTGGAACCCCGGCAACTGCCAATGATCCAGCAGCGGCGCCCACACGAATTTGAACGCATACAACATGCCGGCGCTGGCGATCATGGTGATGTCTTTCAGCACGATGCCGACATCCTTGAGCCAAAACGCCAAGGTGCCTGCCACCAGCAAGAACGGCAGGCCCGAGGAAAAACCGAAGAAGAACATGGTGCCCGCCGCCGGTTGCGCAAACGATTGCCAGACCGAAGGTTTTTGGGGCTTCACGGGAGTACTCATTCGGCGTACTCCACCAGCAGCGGCGCGTGGTCGGAAAATTTAGGCTCGGGGAAAATTTCGGCGCTGCGGATACCCGCCGCAATGCCGGGTGTGGCGATCTGGTAATCAATCCGCCAGCCAACGTTATTGGCGCGCGCACCGCCGCGCTGCGACCACCACGAATACTCCACCACGTCGGGCTTGGCGACGCGGAAGGCGTCTTTCCAGCCATGCGCGGGCGGGACGATCAGACCGTCGTGGCAGGCATCGGCGATCAATCCGCTGAGCCATGCACGTTCCTGCGGCAGGCAGCCGGAATTTTTCTGGTTGCCAGTCCAGTTCCTGATGTCGTTCCTAGCGCGCACGATGTTCCAATCGCCGCACAACACATACTCGCGACCACTGGCCAGCCAGCCGTCCAGAATGGGTTTCAGCCACGCCATGACCGCTTCCTTGAAGCCTTGGCGCTCCGCGCCGGAGCTGCCCGACGGAATATAGAAACTGACCACCGACAGATTGCCGAAGCGGGCTTCGAGATAGCGCCCTTCCTCGTCAAATGGTGCCCAGCCCAGCGCGGTGCGGA
>NZ_CALMPC010000119.1:0-4695 GCF_937872235.1 uncultured Thermomonas sp. | reverse complement strand
CCGCAAAAAAACCAGCCAATCGGAACCAGTCCGGATGCAGTGGGATGTATTCCGGACGGGTGATCCCCAATACCACCAGCAGCAACATACAGGCGGTGCCTAGCCAGCGTTGCGTGAGCAACCCAAACACCCCCAATGCGGCGGTCAGCACATACATGCGCATCTCGGCTGGCAAGGTCCAGATCGAGCCATTCACGGCATCGCGCATCTGCCCCTGGAATACACCCGGCAACTGCCAAGCCATATCTGAGCTGAACCGCAAGTTCTTCCACGCATAGGCCGCCACCGCAGGGTCGCGAAAATAATCGCCCATCGGTTGATTGGACAGCAATGGGCCGATGCCGTAAGCACACACCACCAGCACCAATGCGAATGCCGGAACGATCCGCAACAACCGTGCTTTGGTGAATTCCCACAAGTCGCCACGTACCAAATAACTGCCCGAGACCATGTAGCCGCTGATGACAAAAAACATCGCTACCGCCATATCACCGCTGTACATCGGCCAGCCACTACGGACAAACATGTCGCCCAAATCACCGGGCTTGGTCAACGCGAAACTGTGGCCGTAGATCACCGCCAGCGCGGCGAAAATCCGCAACAACAGGAAGTTGTCGCTGCGCCTGGCCAGATGTGCCGCGATACTGGTTTCGCCGTTGGCTGGTTGCAACGCACGCCCATCCGAGTGGCTTGATGGTTTGCTCATGGGTGGCGTCCGTCAGCGACAGACATCGGCATCTCGACGGACGGCACGTTACTGAGCGCGATACGCGGTACGCTGGCGATATCGTGTGACAGAAACGCCAGCAGCAGTTGCAGGCCAATCAACACCGGCATTGCCGCCAACATGATCACGCCCGTGGCCGCGACCTGCCCCGTACTCACCGACAACCACCAATGCCAACCGCCGTACGCTACGCCAAACAGCAGCAGGCCAATTCCCGCCACCAATTCCAGCGATGCGGCAGACACGTCACGCAGAAAGTAATTGTAGAAAAGTCGCTTGGCGAAATTGCGAAGATGCTTGCCTAGAAATTCCGGCCACACCTTGCCGATGCGCAGGTTACTCACTTCATCGGCGTAGCGCGCGTCCATCGGCACATCACGCACGACTGCGCGAAAAGTACCCAGGCGAAACAACATGTCCGACTCGAAAAAATAGCGCTCACTGATCCGATCAAGCGGTAGCATCGCCGCGACTTCCGCGGAAATTGCGGTATATCCGTTGGTGGGATCGAAGATATCCCAATAGCCGGTCGAGAACTTATTCAAAAAGGACAGTGCGGCATTGCCCAGCATCCGTACCATCGGCATGCGGGTGATATAGCGCAAGTCGTAAAACCGGTTGCCCTTGCTGTAATCGGCGGCCCCCGACAGAATCGGTGAAACAAGGCGCGGCAACTGCGCCGGATCCATTTGCCCATCGCCGTCAAGTTTGACGATGATGGTGGCGCCCTGGGCAATCGCGCGACGGTAGCCACTGATGGCCGCGCCGCCCACACCAAGATTGTGGGCATGGAAAATCACATCCACCCGCGGGTCTGTGCAACGTGCCTGCACCACGGTACCGGAGCCTTCCGGACAAGCGTCATCCACCACATACACGCGCGTTACTTCCGGCCCGATACCGGCCAGTACACCCAGGATCTTGTCGGCGACGCGATAGCAAGGAATCACCACTGCGATTGCATGCGCACAATCTTGACCAGCACTCATCAATGGCTCCCAAATTGAAAATGACGGCGTGCTTCGTCACGCACGGTTTCCAACTGCCCCCGACAGATGCGCGCCTGTGAGTCTGCTGCAGCCCAAACCCGCACCGCACCTTCGGCATCAATGACCGCAAATCCACGCTGCTGCAAAGCGGTGCGCAGTGGCAAGGAAGGGGATTGCGTGGTCATTACATGCGAGCTGCCCAATACCGCGAATGTCTGCTGCCAACGCTGACCACTCGCATCCTCATCGGCCCAGGCGGCAGTGTTACCCACACGTGGATCCTGGATTTTCTTGGTGGTTACGGCACGCCCAGCGGCGGTTGCAGCGAACGGAGCGCGCTTGTCGGTCATCAGGATGCAGGCCTGTGGCGAAGCCATCAAAATCCGCCGCAACACCACGCGCTCCGGAGCACGGCTGGCTTCAATGGCGGCGCGTGCTGCAGGGCCTTGGCGCAGCAATAGCGCCCACACATCATCGTGCATGTACCACACCGTGGTCGGCACTAGCGCAAGATTAGCCACCAGCAACGCCGACAGCGCCACAGGAAAGAGCTTTGCCGGCAATGCTCGCGCCAATCCCAACACTCCGATCACCACCAGAATCGCGGTAGCCGGGAACACGTAGCGCAGATACTGGATCTGCAAAAACAATAGCAACCCAGTAGCTGCAAACCATACTGCGATGGCCCGTGATGCCGGTCGCCGCACAACTTCGATCACCAGCGCTGGAAGCAGCGCCAGCAAGGCAATCCCGAACGCACCCGGGTAGTGTTCGCCATAGCGATCGCTATGAAAGGTCATATCCCACAACGATCGCCAAGTCACCCCGGCCATCCAATGCTGGTCGATGAAATTGATCGTTGCAAAATACGGCGACTTGAAGCTTGCGTTGAATAGCGGAAACAGCGGGCTGCCGGTTACCCATGCCGCATAGACATAGCTGGATCCTCCCAACAACACCGTCAGCCCCAACATCGACAGCAACCAGCGCCATTGCCGTTGCTGCACCGCCAACCAAGCCAACCAGCCCAATGCGGGCAACACATACACGCCATTGCTTGCCTTCAAGCCAGCCAATAGCGCCAACAGTGCCGCCGTTGGCAGGAGCGGCGGGAGCGATCTACCCGACACCGCCAACATTGCGGCAAATCGCATCAGGACCGCTGCAGATGCGCCATCCACCTGCATGGTGGTGGTGAAATAGCCGGTCAATGGCAGACTCGCAAACAACGCCGCCGCCGCTAGCGCGACCCGTACCGATGCCCCCATGGCCCGCGCCAGTTGCCAAGCTCCCTGCACGCCCAGCAGTAGCCATAGCAAATCCACCGCCGCCCGCGCTTCAGATCCCGCGAGCATTGCCGCGATCGCATGCAGAATGTTGTTGCCCCAGGGTGCCAACGCCCAGACCTGGCCGGACACATCCAAATGAAAATAGCCATCCCGCAGCAACTGGTAGGGCAGGGTCAGATGGGTGGTGTTGTCGTCATAGCTCACGCTCGGCAACCACAACCCCAGTCCGGCCAGGCAGGTGACCACGACGGTTAATACCAGCCAGCTGCCGGCCTCTTGCTCCAACCCACGCCAGCCTTGCCACATGTCCTTGCAATGCGCCAGCACGGATTGATATCGCACTACACAGATCGCAACGGCAATGCCGCGATAGCCCATGCTGGTGTGGATCGGAAACGGCAGAAGCCAGCCGACCAATGCCACCAGTACCGCCAGTCCGATGACGATCCTGGATGCCGGTTCGGATGCCTGCTTTGCTCCCGGCGACCTTGGGGCAAGTGCTGCCGCACACAGCATCAGCAACAAACAGGCAAGCATCGTGGCGATTCCGGCGTAGGCCACCACGCCCAGCATCCCTGCCAAGGTCAACCATCGCGCTGGATGCCGCCAACCCGCATGGCCTGCCTGCGCATAGGTTACCCCCAGCATAGCGGTAACACTTGCAACGCCCAGCAGCCACCACCAGCTCGCATTGATTTCGGCAAACAAGCGCAGTCGCCAAGCCAACGCAAGCACCAGCAGCACCGCCCCGCTGGTGACCGTTGCGATCAGCGCACGTTGTGCCATGGATTCGCGCATCACAAATCGCTCAGGCCGTGTATCGAAGCATCACGCTTCACTGTGCCCCGCCGCTCAACGACAGGGGTGATGGATGACGACATGGGTCGCAAGCTCCTTTCCGGTGGCAGCATCAAGTAGATGAAATTGCATTCCCTGCGCGACCCAGTTCCCTGTGGTTGCCTCGCCGTTGGCCCCTCCTTGTGCGAACAACTTCCGCACCGAATGGGGATCCTCGCTGATTTCCAGCGTCACCCGAGTGATGGCGGCGTCGGTCACCTGCCAGTGTATTTTCGCCGCGATCTTCGCCAATGGGTCACACCCTGGAATGACATCTGGTTTGACTTGCAATGTGGCCCCAGGCATCGCTGTCGAACCGACGACTGACGGCGCGGCCACCGTGCCAGTAGTCGCTGCCGAATCGGTACGAGCACCGATATCCTTGGCGCGCAGCGGCTGGTAGTCGGCCGGCACCGGCAGATGGTCTTGCGGCAAGCTCACCAGCTTGCTGCAGCCCACAAGCATGTAAAGCGCAACTGCACCCACAACCCCGCGTATACCACGCCCCATGCTCACCCCCCCCAAGCTACCCGTCACGATACTGCCACACCCCTTGCGGTTGCCGCTTATGCTGCTCGTATCGTTCGCCCCGACGCCTTCGCCAGCTGTGCATCCAGTACCCGCCATAGCGCAGCTTGCGAATATTCCGCTTCGATAAAGTCGATGCCCGCGCGCGAGGTGGCACACCAATGCGCGTCATCCTCCAACAGGCGGCAGATATTGTCCGCCAACACGGCTGGGGCATCGGCATGTGGCAGAAACTCCGCGCCAGCCAGCCCCTGCACGCCGACCGAGGTCGTCACCATCGGCAGGCCGTGGCACATGCTTTCCAGTACTTTGCCCTTCATTCCGC
>NZ_CALMPC010000118.1:0-2912 GCF_937872235.1 uncultured Thermomonas sp. | reverse complement strand
CCCTTTTCAGAGTGGCTGGGTTCGACTGGAATCAAGGTCAGCGATTTGCCGAGATTCAGGCCGGATGGAATCAGGTCCTGTGCTTCCACCCCCGGTTTGAGCGTGTTGTGCAGGGCGATATCGAGGTATTGCCCGGTCAGGCCTGCATGCCGCGCGGTGGGGTAGGTGGGCTTGCTGGTATCGGCCCCGCCCATGCGGCGCGCCATGAAGCCGCCCAGGCCGCCCAGCATCCCGCCCATGTCCGGCATCCCGGCCATATTGTGGGTGGCCACATCAATGAAGAGATTGGTCGGCGGCGTCTTGCCCTGTTGGCTGGCCGCTGGTAACGCCAGCAGAGTGCAGGACAGGGCTAGGTACAGGGTGTGGCGACGACGCATGACAAACTCCGATCCGGGGACTGATCTTCACTGTAGCGAAAATCAGCCCGCAAACCGGCCATGCTTGCATTTACAGGATCGACAGCGCCTTTTCCTTGCGTTCGGCCAGCCGCTTTTCCAGATAGTGGATGTTCTGCCCGCCTTGGCAGAAGCCGCCATCGGCGAGGATGCGCTGTTGCAGCGGGATATTGGTCTTGATGCCGTCCACCACCATCTCGCTCAGCGCCACCCGCATCCGCGCAATCGCTTGTTCGCGGGTCGCGCCATGCACGATGAGCTTGCCGATCATCGAATCGTAGTTCGGTGGAACCCGGTAGCCTTCGTAAATATGCGAATCCACCCGCACGCCGGGGCCGCCCGGGGCGTGGAAATGCTCGATCAGGCCGGGGCTGGGGAAGAAGGTGTCCGGGTCTTCGGCATTGATCCGGCATTCAATGGCATGGCCGCGCAGCACCACATCCGACTGCCTGATCGACAGCTTGTGGCCGGCGGCAATCAACAGTTGTTCGCGCACCAGATCCATTCCGGTCACCAGCTCGGTCACCGGGTGTTCCACCTGGATGCGGGTGTTCATTTCGATGAAATAAAAGCGCCCGTTTTCGAACAGGAATTCAAATGTGCCCGCGCCGCGATAGCCGATGCGGATGCAGGCCTCCACACAGACCTTGCCGATTTCGGCGCGCTGCGCGTCGGTGATGCCGGGAGCGGGGGCTTCTTCCACCACTTTCTGATGGCGGCGCTGCATCGAACAATCGCGTTCGCCCAGGTGGATGGCGTTGCCTTGACCGTCGGCCAGCACCTGGATTTCCACATGGCGCGGGTTTTCCAGGAATTTTTCCATATAGACCATGTCGTTGCCGAACGCGGCCTTGGCTTCTTGCTTGGTGGTGGCAATGGCGTTCACCAGTGCGGCTTCGGTATGCACCACGCGCATGCCACGACCGCCGCCGCCGCCGGCGGCTTTGACGATCACCGGGTAGCCGATCTCTGCCGCAATTTTCACATTGGTGGCGGCATCGTCGCCCAATGGGCCGCCGCTGCCGGGCACGCAGGGCACGCCGGCGGCTTTCATCGCGCGGATCGCTTCCACCTTGTCGCCCATCAGACGAATGGTGTCGGCCTTGGGGCCAATGAAGATGAAGCCGGATTGCTCCACGCGCTCGGCAAAATTGGCGTTCTCGGAGAGAAAGCCGTAGCCAGGGTGGATGGCTTGGGCGTCGGTGACCTCGGCGGCGGCAATGATCGCCGGCATATTGAGGTAGCTATCGGCCGACGCTGCCGGGCCGATGCACACCGACTCATCGGCCATCGCGACGTGCTTGAGATTGCGGTCGGCGGTGGAATGCACGGCCACGGTGCGGATACCCAGCGCATGGCAAGCGCGCAGGATGCGCAGCGCGATTTCGCCACGGTTGGCGATGACTACTTTTTCGAGCATGGTCGTTGTCTCAGTTTCCAGTCCGTCCGGCCCACCGGCAGGCATGCCGGCGGGCGTTCACAGGCGAGTGCCTGCGGCGCTCGAATCCCCTGCTCACCCAATCACAAACAGCGGCTGGTCAAATTCCACCGGCTGGCCACTTTCGCACTGGATGGCGAGCACGGTACCGGAGACATCGGCCTCGATCGGGTTGAACATTTTCATCGCTTCGATAATGCCCAGCGTTTCGCCGGCCTTGACCGCTTGACCCACGCTGACGAACGCCGGCTTGTCGGGGGCGGGGCTGGTGTAGAACGTGCCTACCATCGGCGCGCGCACCACATGACCGGGCGGCAATTCCGGGCCGGCGGGTTTGTGGCTGCCGCCAGTCGCCGCCTGCACGGGGGATTGCATGGGCATGACGGGTGCGGCCGCGTGCTGCATTACCGGCGCGGGTGCGGCAACTGGGCCGCCTTTGGGCAGCCGCGCCAGGCGCACGGATTCCTCGCCTTCCTTGATTTCGATTTCGGCGAGGTTCGACTCTTCCAGCAGGTCGATCAGTTTTTTGATTTTGCGAAGGTCCATACAGAGAAGTCCTGTTGAAATTAGGCGGCCAGACGCTGCAGGGCAGCATCCAGCGCATAGCGGTAGGAGTCGGCCCCGAAGCCGCAAATCACACCGACCGCTTGGTCACTGAAATAGCTGTGCTGGCGGAAGGGTTCGCGGCGGTGTGGGTTGGACAGGTGAATTTCGATAAAGGGAATGGCCACAGCGGCCAGCGCATCGCGCAGCGCCACCGAGGTATGGGTGAAGGCGGCCGGGTTGATCAGGATAAACGCGGTGCCGTCCACGCGGGCGGCTTGCACGCGGTCCACCAGCACGTGTTCGGCATTGGACTGCAACGCCTCCAGCGCATGCCCGGCGGCCTGTGCACGGGCGGCCAGATCGGCATTGATATCGGCCAGCGTGGTGTGTCCATAGACCTCCGGCTCGCGCGTGCCGAGCAAGTTGAGGTTGGGGCCGTGCAGGAGCAGCAGCTTGGCCATGGGCGTCCTTCCAAAAGCGGCGTGCAGTGTCGCGCAGATGAGCAATGCTGTCCAGTTCGGCGAACTTTTGCC
>NZ_CALMPC010000117.1:0-18096 GCF_937872235.1 uncultured Thermomonas sp. | reverse complement strand
CTGGTACAGCGCGTCCACCTCGGTGTTCTTCCAGGCGGTTTCCTGCTGCTTGCGGCCGTATTTGCTGGCCTTGCCGATGGCGCGCGCCTCGCGGCTGCCGCGCACCTTGCGCCCTTCCTGATATTGCACGCGCTGCTGGAAACTGCGCTGCGCCATGTCTTTGTAGACCTTGGCGCAACGGATCTGATCGCCCGCGCGCACCACATAGACCGCCGCTTCCTTGCCGCTTTTCAAGGGCCGCAGCACCGCATCGATCACGCCATCGTCGATCAAGGGTTGCAGGCCGGTGGGAGTTTTCATGCCATCTCGAAGTTCAAGAGTAAGGCGCAGGCCGGAAAACCCTGTGCGCCAGCGAAGGGTTGCAGCAATAGAGTGCCTGATCGCTACACTGCCTGTCCTGAATCACGCGCCAGTCACCCGAGAACCTGCATGCCCACTCCCATTCGACTGGCCAAATACGTGGCCGACCTGGCCCATTGTTCGCGGATCGAAGCCGAGCAATACATCAAGAATGGCTGGGTGTCGGTGGATGGCCGCGTCAGCGAAGACCCGGCGCTACCGGTGCTGGGCAATACCGTGGTGCTGGATGCCGCCGCGCAATTGGAGGCCATTGAACCGGCCACCGTGCTGCTGCACAAGCCTGCCGGCTACGACACCATCAGCGGCCGCAACATGGCCGCCGCTCTGGTGCAGGCGGGCAACCACTGGCCCGAAGACCCGTCCGGCGTGCGCGTGCTGGAACGCCACTTCCAACGGCTGACGCCATTGGTGCCGCTGGATGCCGAAGCCAGCGGCCTGATGGTGCTGACCCAGGATGGCCGCGTGTGGCGGCGATTGACCGAAGACGGCGACGCGATCGAACAGGAATTCGTGGTGGAAGTCAGCGGCAACATCGCCCCGTACGGGCTGCGCAAACTCAACCATGGCCTGCATTACAACGGCCGCGCACTGCCGCCCTGCAAGGTGAGCTGGCAAAACGAGATTCGCCTGCGGTTTGCCCTCAAGGGCGTACAAGGCGGACAGTTGCGGGATATGTGCGCACAAGTGGGGCTGAACGTGGTGGCCATCCGCCGCCTGCGCATCGGCAAGGTTGCACTGGCCAAAATGCCGGTGGGCCTGTGGCGCTACCTGCCGGTGGGGGAACGGTTCTAACACTTTGAGTCTATCCCCCTTCGCACACTGGCCCTGTGGCCCCGAAATGTGTAGTTTGTCGAACAACGCGGGATCGCCCGCAACCACGAATCACGGAGAGATGTCATGGGTCTTATTCAAGCGGTGAAAGGTGCAGTCGGCGGCATGCTGGGTGACCAGTGGAAGGACTTCTACACCATTCCCGATGGCCTGCCGTCCACCGCGGCACTGTTTGCCGCGGTTCCCCACGGCACCAATGCCGGGCGTGGCTCCAACACGCATGGCTCGTCCAACATCATTACCAATGGCTCGAAGATCATCGTGCCGGAAGGCTACGGCCTGCTGCTGTTCCAGGACGGCAAGATCACCGGATTTGCGGCCGAAGCCGGCGGCTATGAATGGAAATCGGACGACCTCAATTCGAAGTCGATCTTCTCCGGCGACGGCATCGTCGATTCGCTGATCATGCAAAGCTGGGAGCGCTTCAAGTTCGGCGGCCAACCCGGCTCGCAGCAAGCTGCGTACTTCGTATCCCTGAAGGAGCTGCCAGACAATCGCTTCGGCACGCAGTCGGAGATCTATTGGGACGACGCGTTCTTGAACACGCAGGTCGGCGCGGTGACACGCGGCTCGTACACGATGAAGATCGTGGATCCCATTTTGTTCGTGAAAAACTTTGTGCCGGCCGCGTATCTGCAACCGGGCCAGGTGTTCGACTTCACCGACATCGACAACGCCGCAGCCAGCCAATTGTTCAACGAAGTGGTGGGCTCGCTGGCGCCGGCATTCAGCCTGTACTCCAACGATCCCAGCAAGGGCAACCGCATCAGCAAGCTCCAGCAGGATTCGATCGGGTTTGCCAAGAGCCTGTCGGAGGCGGTGGAAAACGCCTACCAATGGAAGTCCGACCGCGGCTTGATGATTGCCAAAACCGCGATCATCTCGATTGAGTACGACGCCAACACCAAGGAACTGCTCAAAACCGTGCAGCGCGCCGATGCGCTGTCGGGTGCACGCGGCAATTCCAACCTGCAGGCCAGCGTGGCCGCAGGGATGCAGGCCGCCGGCGAGAACGGCGGCGCAGCCGGCATGATGGGCATTGGCATGGCCAGCGGCATGATGGGCGGCATGGCGGGTTTGCAGCAGCCAGTCGCCCCGCCCGCCCCGGCGGCTGACGACCCAATTGCGAAGCTGAAGAAGGCCAAGGAAATGCTGGATCTGGGCCTGATTTCGCAAGCCGATTACGACGCCCTGAAAGCCAAGGCGCTGGGCCTGTAAGCCACCCATCGGGTCATCACCATGTCCAACACCACTCCCCCGCCGCCGCTGCCCCCCAGCGGCGCGGGCTCCCCCCCGCCGATGCCAACCGGCCCGGGTTCACCGCGCGATGTCCCACCGTTGCCGGGCAGCTCGCCGATTGACCCGGCAACCCTGCCCAAACCGCTGCGTGATGAAATCCTGGCCCCCGATCCGGTGGCCATCGACACCGCTGCGGAAGAGCTGAAGGACGGTGCCAATCACTGCCCCAAATGCGGTGCCACTGACATCAAGCAGCGCCCCGGCACGGACTTGCTGATCTGCCTGTACTGCCGCAATGAATGGCATGGCGCACGGGTGGAAGAAGAGTTCGGGTTGGGCGAAAACATCGACCAACTCAACAGCACGGTGATTGCCTCTGGCGCGCAGAACATCGCCGCTGATGTCAGCGCAGTGATGACCTACAAATGCACCGGCTGCGGTGCTGAAGTGACGGTCAATACCGAAAATGCGATGACCGCGCGTTGCCACTGGTGCCGGCATGTGTTCGGCGTCAACGAGCAAATCGCCAATGGCGCGGTGCCCGATGCCGTGTTGCCGTTCCACATCAAGAAAGATGATGCCGTGGCACGCATTCGTCAATTCGTGGACAAACGCAAATTCCTCGCACTGAAAGCGTTCAAGGAACAATTCACGCCGGAAAACGTGGTAGGCGTGTACCTGCCGTACATGATCGTGGATAGCAACGCGAGTGCCGATGTGGCCGGCATGGCCGAAATCAAAACCCGCGAATACACCCGTGGCAGCGACAACGACAAAAAGACCTACTACGATGCCGATGTGTACCAAGTAGCGCGGCATGTGGACTTCACCGTGGACGATTTGCCGCTGGAGTCCTCCAGCGAACGCGGCAACCTCAACACTGGCGTCAACACCAACAACATCATCAATACCATCCTGCCGTTTGACACCAAGAACGCAGTGAAGTGGAACGCCTCGTATCTTTCCGGCTTCACGTCAGAAAAGCGTGATTTGGATGTAGAACAACTGCGGCCGCATCTGGAAGATCAGCTACTCTCCATCGCGCGTGCGCAGGTGGAAGACTCGGTGAGCGGATACGACCGCGGTGTGCGTTGGGAACAAGAGCGCCTGCAAGTGCATGGCTCGCGTTGGGTGGCGATGTATCTGCCGGTCTGGCTGTATTCCTACCATCAGCCCGGTGCCAATGGCGGCATGCTGCACTACATCGCGGTGAACGGCCGCACCGGCGAAACCATGGGCAGCGTGCCGATCCAGCAATGGAAGCTGCTGGCCACCGCCCTCAGCGTGGGCACCTTGCTTGAAGTCATCGCACTTTGGATTGTGGGGCATTCGTCATGAGCGACGGTGGACTTGAACTGCTTGCACTCGGCCCAGCCGGTGCCGCCGGGCTGTACTGGTACTTGTATCGGTACTACCGCAATACCGACAAATCCCACGCCTTTGAACGTGAAACCCAGGTCGAAGCCAAACCGGTGACCGGTGCCGAAAACGACCGCAAAGTCGATGAGGTCAAAGGCACGCGCAACAAACGCATCGAAGACGATAACGTGCACGACTATCGCGAGCGCGTGCAGCGACTAGGTGGGGACTCGTCCTGATTGAGCTGGGTTGCATCCACGTGGGAAACAGCGCACCTGCCCATCACCCGGGCAGGTGTTTGTTTATCCGCGTGCACCGAGTTCCCGCTCGGCGATAGCGGCTGCAGCTTGCAAGGCATTGGCATACGTGCTGCGAATCCGCCCCGCATCATCGGCAGCCGCTTGCAGTCCTTGGGCGTACGCAGACAGCAACTCGCGGGCGTTGTACTGGTGGCCAAGGTCATTGATTGTCTTTGCCACGGCATCGCGCAGATACCAGTCGATATTGACCCCTGACTCGGCCTGCTTGGCCAGATCCATTATGCGCAACACATGCGGAGTGACCAGACCAACAACAGTGGCTTTCATACAGTCGACCTATGGGGGATGCCGAACCGGGAAGATACCCTACACACGCCGGTGGCACCTGACTGGCAGTTCAGCCAATCAAACGTCAGCCCCAAATGCCGCTGGGCAACGAATGCAATGCCGTATTCAGCCAAGCCATTTTTCAGCATCTTCCCCTGCAAACACGCATACCCCCAATGCCCCACTCTTGGCCCGGTACATGGCGGTGTCCGCAGCGCGCAGATAGGCATCGATGCTGGTCAGGCCGGATGCGCTGCTGACCAAACCGATACTCGCGCTGATGGCCACGGTGTGCGCGTCGATCAGGTACGGCTGGTCCAGCGCAGCCGCAATCTGGCAAGCGCGGTCGGCGGCTTCGGCGGGGTCGATGGACTCCAACAGCACGTTGAACTCATCGCCACTCATGCGAGCGACCAGATCAACCGCTCGCACGCAGGCTTCGAGCCGGCGCGCCACTTGCTGCAATAGCTGGTCGCCCACAGGGTGCCCGTGGCTGTCATTGACCGCCTTGAACCCGTTGAGATCCAGCAACAGCACGGCGAACGTCGTGCGGCCCTCGCCGGCCGGCCCGCCATCACCATCCGCCAGCGCGTTCCGATGCAGCGCGATGACATGTGCGAGGCGATCGCGGAACAACGGCCGGCCGGGCAAGTTGGTCAGGGCATCGTAGGAACTGCCGCGTTCGGCCAAGTCGCTCAACGAGCCGGCCATGCGCACGGCCACGCCATCTTCGAACTGGGCGAGCCCACGCCAATTGACCCAGAGCAGCCGCCCTGAGCCGTGAATCGCACGGAAGTCCACCGAAAAGTTCGGGCTGCTTCCCGCCAGATGGCTGCGGTAGGCCGTCTGCACGCGCCCGCGATCCTCGGGATCGATCAGCTGCGCAAGAAAGCGCCAACCACCGTCATGCACGTGATCGATATCGCCCAGCCCGACGATCTGGTGAAAGCGTTCGGACACGTGCAGGACGTCCGTGCGCAGGTCCCAATCCCAGATGCCGTCATTGGATCCGCGCGTCGCCAGCGAATAGCGGTTGTCGGAGCGCAGCAACTCGAGTTCGGTGTTCTTCTGCCGGGTGACGTCGATCATCAGGCCGATCATCCGGTTCGGCCGCCCCGGCTCAACCACTGCGCGGCACAGATCGCGCACCCACACCACCCTGCCGGACTTGGCAATCAGCCGGTAGCTCATTTCGTAGGCATGGCTATGCGTGGCGTTGTAGGCGGCATCATCGATGCGCATCGCCTCCGCCAGATCATCGGGATGCACATGCGCCCGCCAAAAGCCCGGGTCAGCCCGCCACTCCTCCACCGAGTAGCCGAACAGCCGTTCCACCTGTGGGCTCAGGAAGGTATTGCCCACGCCGATTTCAGCTTCCCACACCACGCCATCAATGGTTTCCAGCAGGCGCAGGAAGCGCTGACGGACCTCCACCAGCACTTGCTCGGTGACCTCGGTAATTTCAATGAGCACGCCCTGGCGGCTGATCACCCGATCCACCGCGTCGGTTTCCGGGTGAAGCTGCAAGCGCACCCAGTGATAGTCCGCGTTGGCAAATCGCAGCCGAAACACCGGCATGCCCGCGCGCAAGGTGCCGATGTCGTCAGGATGCACGAATTCAAGCAGCGACCTGCCGAGCGCCGCCTCCTGCGCATGGCCGGTGCGCGTATGCCACGCCGGATTTAGGTAGGTGATCTGCCATAGTGCATCGGTTTGCACCACCGCCTCGGGCAGCAGCTGCAGCAGGTGGCCGGACGGCGTGGAGGGGTTGGACATACGGAACTATAGTCAGCGCAGCGCAACCGTCCAGCCCAGGGTTTCCCCTGGCGCCAGTGGCACCAGGGTGCGCTCGCCATACGGCAACTCGCTGGGGATCGCCCAGTCCTGTTTGCGTAGCGTCAGCGTGCCGGTATTGCGTGGCAGGCGGTAGAAGTCGGCACCGAAATGACTGGCGAAACCCTCCAACCGCTGCAGCCGGCCAGCCGCCTCGAATGCCGTGGCGTACAGCTCCAGCGCGTGCAAGCCGGTGTAGCAGCCAGCGCAGCCGCAGTCGGCTTCCTTGTCGCCGCGTGCATGCGGGGCCGAATCGGTACCCAGAAAGAACCGCGCATCGCCGCTGGTTGCCGCATCCAGCAGCGCTTGGCGATGCCGCTCGCGCTTGAGTACCGGCAAGCAGTAGTAATGCGGGCGGAGGCCGCCGGTAAAAATGGCATTGCGGTTGTACAGCAGGTGATGCGCGGTGATCGTTGCGGCGATATCGCCACCGGAATCACGCACATAGTCCGCCGCATCCCGGGTGGTGATGTGCTCCAACACCACGCGCAGGCCGGGGAAATCACGGCGCAGCGGAATGAGGATGTTGTCGATGAACATCTTTTCGCGGTCGAAGATGTCGATCTGGCGGTCGGTCACTTCGCCGTGCACCGCCAGCACCATGCCGGTTGCCTGCATCGCCTCCAGCGCCGCGCAGGCGTGCTTCAAGTCCGTCACGCCGGAATCGGAATTGGTGGTGGCACCGGCCGGGTACAACTTCACCGCATGCACCAGGCCACTGGCCTTGGCGCGTTGGATTTCCTCAGCTGGCGTGTTGTCGGTGAGGTACAGCGTCATCAGCGGCTCGAAGTCCGAGCCGGCCGGCCGCGCCGCCAGGATGCGCTCGCGATACGCCACAGCCAGTGCCGTGGTGGTCACCGGCGGCCGCAGATTCGGCATCACGATGGCGCGGCGAAACTGCTTTGCCGTATGCGGCAGCACCGCCTGCAACAGCGCATCGTCGCGCAGGTGCAGATGCCAGTCGTCGGGCCGGGTCAGGGTCAGCGTGGTACCCGCGGGGACCTGTGCGGGATCGGGAACATGGTGGGCAAGCGTGGGCATGGAGGCTCCGGGGCCGGGACGGCTGACCGGGCAATTTTGCCAGAGGCTGCATTAAGAAGAGCCCAAATGCGGCCAGAGACCATTCGCCTGGAAATATCATTCGTTCTTCCGGCCAGCTTTTGAACAATTCCGGAAATTGAAAGAAGATGCGCTGATGCACACCGCCTCCACGCCGCCACCGGCCAATCTGTTCGCACCGCTTGCCGACACACTGACCACGGCAACATCGCTGGAAGGGTTGGTTCGCCCCTTGCTTGAACTGCTCGAGGTGGCCAGCGGGCTGGAGTCGACCTATATGACGACGATCGATGAAACCGTAGGCGTGCAGCATGTGCTTTATTCACGCAATTCGCGCAGCCTGATCATCCCGGAAGGGCTCACCGTTCCGTGGGGTGACACCTTGTGCAAGCGCGCGCTGGAAGAAGGCCGCAGCTACACGGATGACGTGGCCGGTTGCTGGGGGGATTCCGATGCCGCGCAGGCATTGGGGATTGCCACCTATGCCAGCACCCCCATTCGGGGCGCGGACGGCGCACTGCATGGCACCCTGTGTGCGGCCAGCAACCAACGGCTGCCGCTGCGTGACGGTACCGAGCGCGTACTGAATCTGTTTGCCTATCTCATCGGCCGGCAAGTGGAACGCGAGCAACTGCTGCAGTCCTTGCAGGCCGCCAATAGCCAACTCCAGCGCAATGCCATGACCGACGTGGTGACCGGCCTGCCCAATCGCCGCGCACTGCTGGAGGAGCTGGACCGCCGCCTGCGCCATCGCGCACGCGATGGCGGCGACGTCCTGATCGCGTTTATCGATCTGGATGGATTCAAACATATCAATGACCACTTTGGGCATGACGCCGGCGATCATTTCCTTGTCGCCATTGGCAGTGCACTGGCGTCCTGCCACCGCTCCGATGATTTCTGTGCCCGTATTGGCGGCGATGAATTCGTGGTGGTTGGCAGTGTCCCTGCAGATAGCGAAAACGCACCGCAGCAGATGTGCGAACGCCTGCGCGCAGCCACCACCGGGCGGTTTGACCTGGGCGGCCGGAGCATCGAATACGCCGGGCCCAGTATCGGCGTGGTGAAGGCAGCCACGACCGAGGCCGAGGCCGAACTGGCGCGTGCAGATGCCGCGATGTACGCCGACAAACGCTTGCGGCGCCAGACGAAAAAAGGGGACGGGACGGAGCCGCCATCGGGGACGGAGGGAGTCAAGCGCGCTTGATTCCCTCAGGCAGCGTCCCTGACAGCATTGATCAGGCGCGGCCATGCCACGGCAATGGCCACCCACGAGATTGCGGCCACCATCAGGTGCAACCGCAGCGTTGGCAGCGGGGCGGACTGGACGTTGAACAGTGTCGCGCCTTGCGTGGCCGCGTAGATCGCCGCCACCAGCACCAACTCGAAGGGGCGCGCATTGCGGCACACCGCAGCGAACGCCAGCCCGGCGCTGGCCAACGCGGCGGTGACTGCCAGCGCAGCAAGTGCCTGCAGCGGCGCCTGCAAGGCCAACCGGGTGAGGCCTGCAAACGTGCACACCAACAACAGCGACACTGCGACCAGCCAGCGCGATGCCAGCACGCGCCACACCGCGCCGGCACTGGAAAACACGATCATCCCGGTGCGCTGGTCGCGCTCACGCAGGGCGCCGCGTGCCAGCACGTCGAGCGGCAGCAGCCAGCCCAGCAACAGCCCCATCCGCATACCCTCGGGCTGCCCGAACAGCTGCAGGCCAAGGACCACCACCCACGCCAGCCACCACCAGCGCGGGCGCTCGCGCAGGCATGCCGTCAACTCGGTCGCAACCAGCGCCCCGAACGCCATCCGCGCCAATGGCTGCAAGACCGTGCCCAGCCAACGTAGCGCCAGTCCCGGCGCACGCACCTGCGCCTCGCGCCCGGACGTGCGCGCAGCAAAGCGATCCAGCAGCGGGACGGCAAGCAGCACCATGCCCATGCCCGCCAGCAACCACAACACGCGGCCCAGCAGATCCATCGGCCGCACCGTCCAGTGGCGCCATTCAAAGCGCACGATGCCTGCCTTGGGGGCTGGGGAAAACAGGCTGAACCCGTACCCCTGCGGCTTGCCGGTCTGCGCCTCGCGCACCCGATGAAAGTCGCGCCCGGCCACCAGCAACCCACCAGCATCGCTGATCCAGCCTTCGCGTACCACCGGGCTTTTCGCCTCGAAGCCGGCCACACCCACCGCCAGCGCCGTGGTCCACAGTACGAAGAACAGCACGTTGCCCGCAGTGCGCCGTAACGGCGGCAGCAGGTCAAACCAGATCGCCGCGGCAGCGGTCATGGCCAAGCCCGGCAAAGTCAGCAGCAGCACCGGCTTGACCAGTTCCATCAGATCGATGCCGCGGTCCTCGGCGCGCACCCATTGCGCCACCAGACCCACGCCCAAGCACGCCACGATGATCACCGCGAAGACCAGCATGTGGCTGGCCCATTTTGCGAGCAGATAGGCACGCCGCGTCATTGGCGTGGCCACCAGCAATTCCCACACGCGGGTCTCGATGTCGCGCACCAGCGTGCCGCGGGCCAGATAGAACCCGCCCAGATTGAGCAGGAGGGTGAACGCCATCGCCAGCACCATGCCCACCCACGCACTGGAGAAACTGCCACGCGCCCCCCCCCACAGCATCACCACCGCGTACGGCGCATCAGCGCCGGGCAGGCACCACCAGGCCGCCACCATCATGACCGCAAGCACGCACCAGAAACGGGCGGTGCGCGTGCGCACGCGAAGATCAGCCAGCAGCATGGCCAGAAACCGTTGCAGGGCCGGCATGTCAATGTGCTCCCTGCAACAACCAGCTGTAGCCGTCCTGCAGGCAGGCCGCCACCGGGCGCGCCAGCGGGTCCGGAGACGCCTCGCTCAGCACGCGCACACGGATGCCATCCGGGCGGCGCAGGGAGCCCACCAAGGTCTGCCCGCTGCGCACTGCGGCGAGATCCGATTCCTGCACCGTCCATTCCCAGACCCGCCCTTCGGCGCTGGCGATCAGCTGCCCCGGCGTGCCATGGAAGCGCAACTGGCCGGCGGCCATCACCGCAATCTGGCTGGCACTGGCTTCCACGTCCGACACGATATGGGTGGACAGGATCACCACACGGTCTGCCGCCAGATCGGTGATCAGATGTTGGAAGCGCAGTCGCTCGTCCGGATCCAGCCCCACCGTGGGCTCGTCCACGATCAGCAGGGCCGGGTCGTTCAGCAGCGCTTGCGCGATTCCGACCCGCTGCCGCATGCCCCCGGAGAATTGTCCAAGCCGGCGGTCGCCGGTGTTGGCCAGCCCCACCATGTCCAGACAGGCCTCGATGCGCAGGCGCGCCGCCTTGCCGCCGATCCCCTTCACGGCCGCCAAAAACGCGAGGAATTCCCGCGCATCCAGACTGTCGTACACCCCGAAATACTGCGGCAAGTAGCCCAGCACGGCCCGCAGGCGGTCGGGTTCCTTGGCGATGTCATGGCCATTCCAGCTGACACTGCCGGAGGTCGGCTTGGTCAGCGTGGCCAGAATGCGCATCAGCGTGGACTTGCCGGCGCCGTTGGGGCCCAGCAGCCCCAGCACGCCGGGGGCAAACTGCAATGAAATATCCTGCAACGCACGGTGACCGCCGCGGAAGGTGTGGTTGACGGCATGGACGGTGAGAGCGTGTGCAGACATGGCGTTTCCGTGTGTTCCCGGCCGGGCGGCCAGAATTTCATGGTCGGTATTGTAGTTCACTACAACACCGAATTACCAGATCACTTTTGTCGGTCCATAGCCGCTATGCTCAAACCTTGTCCACAGACTGGCCACTGCATCGCATGCTTAGCTGGTAAACGGGGCCAGGTTGACTCCTGATACAACGAGATACGTGAACCTGACCCCGTTTTGTTGATTTTGGACCGCGGCCAGATGACGGCGCAGCCGGGTCTGTTCGCCATCGACGACGTGGTCAGCGGCCTCAACCTGCGCCTCAAATCCTGCGACCAGCAAACACGGCAAATGGGGTGAGGTTCCCTGCTTTTCCCCAACCTACCCCGTTCCCGGCGGACCCTTCCCCAGCAGCGACTTCAGATCGGCGAAGGGATTGGACGTGGCTGCGGCTGGTTTGTCTTCGGCGGCCTGCGCGCTGACCCCGGTGTGGTCGATCTGGCGCGAGTGCTCGTTGTCGTGGCAGTACACGCACAACAGCTCCCAGTTGCTGCCGTCGGGTGGGTTGTCGGCGTGGTTGTGGTTGCGGTGATGGACGGTCAGTTCGCGCAGGTTGGCGCGGGTGAACTCCCGCGCGCAGCGGCCACAGATCCACGGGTACATCTTCAGCGCCCGCTCGCGATACCCTTGCTCGCGCTGCTCGGCGTTGCGCCGGGCTTCGGCAACGATGCGGTCTAGCTTGGTGTCTTGGGGCGTAGGCATGGTCATGATTATCCGTGGGGCAAGTGAACTGGACCCGGTTTTGGCTGTGCGAAAGACAGCAAGCATTCAACTGGCTGGGACTACCGTGCCGCAATAGCCTGCTTCCCGACAGGTACCGGAATTGCTGCAATGAAGCCCATTCTATTGATGGCAATTGCGCTGCTGGCCATTGCCCCGGCGTTTGCCGCAGACAGCAGCCAATCCGACGTGCCATTGGCCAAGTCACTCAACCTCAGTGCTCCTGCACAGGCTAGCAACACCTACGCTCCCATCGCATCAGCTGACAGCAACATGCCACCGGGCAGTTATCCCTACGACCCGGCCACGCGTTTCGCCGCGCCTTATGCCGCAGCGCAAGCGCAACCTGCCGACACTTGCGACAGCAAGCCACATGGCAGCGTCACCGCCGGTGTCGGTTATTCCAGCCGCATGGGCAACAGCAATTTCCAGGCAGCCCAGTTCAACACCTGCAAACGCTATTACGACGATAACGGCAACGCACACCAAGTTGGTATCAGTATCGGGATTGGCCAGGGCAATTTTGGCTCGGGCCGCCGTGGGCGCGGTTGGTGACCTGAACCTAGTAAACCGGGGTCAGATTTACTTCCAATACAACGAGATAAGTGGACCTGCCCCCGTTTTGGTGGAATACACTCCAAGCTCACACCGACTTGGGGAAGTCCCGTATGACCTACCGTTTCGCCGCACTCGCGGCCGGCTTGCTGCTGGCCTTCGCCAGCAACGCCCAAACCTCGGCCGCCGCGCCTGTCACCCCTACCACCACGGTACTCAAGGCCGTGCGCCTGTTCGATGGTCGCAGTGGCCAATTGGTGTCGCCCGGGCTGGTCGTCGTGCAGGGCAGCAAGATCATCGGCATCGGCACCCATGCCGCCATTCCCGCCGACGCCAAGGTCATCGACCTGGGTGACGCCACCCTGCTGCCGGGCTACATCGATGCCCACACCCACATCGCCTACGATCACGACGACAACTGGGCGCAAGGGTTCTACGACGGCATGCTGCGCTTCCCGGTCGAACAATCATTCCATGCCGGGCGCAATGCCAAAGTGACACTGCAGGCCGGCGTCACCAGTGCGCGTGATCTGGGTGCCGGCGACTTCATCGACGTCGCCCTGCGCAACGCGATCAATGCCGGCCTTGCCGAAGGCCCACGCATGCTGGTGGCCGGCCACGCGCTGGGTTCCACCGGCGGCCATTGCGACAGCTCGCCGTTCCCACCCGATCGGGTCACGCCCTCAGGCCCGCTGGAAGGCGTGTGCAACGGCCCGGACCAATGCCGTCTGGCCACGCGCCTGCAGATGAAGTACGGCGCCGACGTGATCAAGATCTGCGCCTCCGGCGGCGTGCTGTCGGAATCCGACCCGGTGGACGTGCCGCAGCTCACGCCGGCCGAACTCAGCGCAATCATCTCCGAGGCGCACGCCTGGGGCCGCAAGGTCGCCGCGCACAGCCATGGCGACCTGGCCGCGAAGCAGGCGGTCGAGGCCGGCGTGGATTCGATCGAACACGGCAGCTTCCTGCAACCGGCCACGCTGCAGTTGATGAAGCAGAAAGGCGTGTATCTGGTGCCAACCCGGCTGGCACTGGTGTGGACGGTCGGCCACGCCGATACCTATCCGCCGAAGATCGGTGCCAAGGCACGCGCGGCCGGGGCCTCGCATGGCGGCATGTTCAGGAACGCGATGCGGATCGGCGTACCGATTGCCTTCGGTACCGACTCGGCAGTATCGCCGCACGGGATGAACGCGCAGGAGTTCGGCGATATGGTGGACTTGGGCATGGCCCCGTCGGCGGCACTGCTCACCAGTAGCCAAGGTTCGGCGCGACTGTTGGGCATCGATGGCGAGACCGGCACGCTGGAGATCGGGAAGTTCGCCGACATCGTCGCCGTGCCAGGCGATGTACTGCAGGACATCCGGGCGACGGAAAGGCCGCTGTTGGTGATGAAACAGGGCGTGGTGGTGCGTGGCAACCACTGACTGGCGCGAGGAAAAAGGCAAAAATGGGGTCAGGTACATTTCCGACCGCCATCCGGGTGTTGCATCGATGGCTTACGCCGTTCCCGGTGCCGGGCAGGCCATCCGCCCGCGCAGGCGCCCCCCGATACACGGGAAAAAACGCACCGGAAAAATGTACCTGACCCTTTTTTACTCAGCACTGCCAAGGCAGGCGCCGCTTGCGCCGTTCACATTTGGATCCGGCGGGAATTCCCCGGAGGCGCCGGGGCCACACTCGCCGCCGGGGGCCGCCGGCCTCACGCCGGCGGGCACGGTCGTGCCGGCGCTTGCCTCAGCCCGCGCGGTACAGCGCGCAGAGCTTGTTGCCGTCCGGGTCGCGGACGTAGGCCAGGTGCAGGGTGCCCAGCGCGCCCTGGCGCGGGCCCGGGGCGTCCTCGATGGACGTGCCGCCGTGGGCCACCGCCACGTCGTGGAACTGCTGCACCTGCTCCGGCGAGGCGCACTTGAAGCCCACCGTGCCGCCGTTGGCGTGGCAGGCCGGCTCGCCGTTGATGGGCTGGGTGACGCAGAACATGCTGCCGTCGTGCGGGTAGAACAGCCGCACGTGGCCGCTGCCGGACACGTTGCGAATGGGCTCACCGGCGCCCAGCAGGCCCAGCAGCGCGTCGTAGAAGCGCTTGGAGCGCTCGATATCGTTGGATCCCACCATCACGTGACTGAACATGCTGCTGCTCCTGGGAAAGTCCGGCGCAACGCCGGGCGTAGTTGGAAAGTGTGGCAGGTACGCGAGCGACGGGGCGTTCGGATGCAGCGGGCGCACGGCGGTCCGCCGCCTTCACCCTGTGACGGGGAAATTGCCGGGCACCGCGCGGCGGGGCCGGCGGATGGAACCAGTCTGCCCAGCGCCTCAATCGGCAACGTGGGCGCAACCCGCAGGGAGCGGCCCCAGCCAATGGAGGGGTTCCGATCTTCGCTTCGCCTGCCCCGCAACGTATCCTGCCCCACCCTCCACCGCACCGCTGCCATGGCCCCCCGCAAGCTCCGCCTGATCGCCACGCTCTCCGTCCTGCTGCTCACCGCCTGCCGCCAGCCGCCGCCCTACACCGGTGGCGACGTCGCCGAACTGCAGCGCATCGATGTCGTCACGGGTCAGGGCGCCGTCGCGCAGGCCGGTGACGAAGTCAGCGTGCACTACACCGGCTGGCTCTACGACCAGCACGCGCCCGACAAGCGCAGCCGGAAGTTCGACAGCTCCCGCGACCGCGGCCAGCCGTTCGTGTTCCTGCTGGGCGCCGGCCGCGTCATCCGCGGCTGGGACGATGGCGTGGCGGGCATGCGGGTGGGCGGCAAGCGCGAGCTGCGCATCCCCGCCAACCTGGGCTACGGCAGGGACGGGGCCGGCGACGTCATCCCGCCGGGGGCGTCGCTGGTGTTCGAAGTCGAGCTGCTGGATATCCGCAAGTAAGCTGCAACCCGCAGGGCACGCGACTCCGCCCCTGCGTGCCGGTGCTAGGATGCATTGCGGGCGTGCGCCCGCTTCTCGCGTTCCGCGGCATGCATTGCCCGCCTCGCTTCCTCTCACGCGTTATCGCCCGTCCCGATGGGCGACGCTTCAAGGGGAGCAGCATGCCCGGCTTCAACACACGCAACCTCACCGTCCACGTGGGTGGCCACGCCTACCTCCTGCGCGTGCTCAGCGACCGGCAGCAATTCGCGGACCCCGATGGCCACGGCGAGCGGCTGGGGATTTCCTCCGCGCAATGGTGCCTGTTCGGGCAGTTGTGGCCTTCGGGCAAGTTGTTGGCGCAGGCGATGGCACGCGCGGATATCGCCGGCAAGCGGGTGCTGGAGATCGGCTGCGGCATCGGCTTGCCGAGCCTGGTGCTGCAACGCCGCGGCGCCGATGTGGTGGCCTCCGACATGCACCCGATGGTCGAACCCTTCCTGGCCTACAACGCCGCGCTCAACGGCCTGCCTGCCCTGCACTACCGGCAACTGCGCTGGGGCCACCCGCTGCCCGCCCTGGGCGACTTCGACATGCTCATCGCCAGCGACGTGCTGTACGAGCGCGGCCACGCCGAACTGCTCGCGAAGGTGGTCGAGCGCCATAGCCGCGCAACTTGCGAGCTGGTGCTCATCGACCCCGGCCGCGGCCACAGCGCCGAACTCACCCGTTTGCTGGCGGCGCAGGGGTTCGAGGTCAGTGAATCGCGTTGTCCGATGGACGATGCGGACTGCGATGCGCGTGGGCGCTTGTTGCACTATCGACGCGCGGCCTGAACGGCGGAAGGGCGCCGGAAACCATTCGCGCTGATGCTCGCCGCGCACGCCCCAGCGCCGCACCTCGTCCTCACTAGGCAGCGCAGCCTCCACCATCGGAGCGCAAAGCGGGCGAGCCAACCAGGCGTTCCTGCTGCCGCTCAGGCACGCCTTTTAGCACTGCTCCCCGCGGGAGTGAACCGGGGGATTCCGCTCAGGCAGCGCCGCGCAGCCGCAGCAGAGCGTGCGCCGTATCCGCGGAGGACGCCGGGTTCTGGCCAGTCACCAGATTGCCGTCGGTGACCACGTGGCTGGCGAAATCCGCGCCTTTCTCGTACTGCGCGCCATGGTCCTTGAGCATGTCCTCGACGAGGAACGGCACCACCTCGGTAAGTCCCACCGCCTCCTCCTCCGTGTTCGTGAAGCCGGTCACCTTGCGGCCGCGCACCAGCGGCGCGCCGTCGCGGCCCTTCGCCCCCTGCAGCACGCCCGGCGCATGGCAGACCAGGCCAAGTGGCTTGCCCGCCGCGTCGGTGGACTCGATCAACCGGATCGAATCGCGATCATTCGCCAAGTCCCACAGCGGGCCATGCCCACCCGGGTAGAAGACCGCGTCGTAATCTCCGGGTTGCAGTTCGGCCAGGCGATGCGTCGCCGCCAACGCCTGTCGGGCCTCGGGATCGTCGCGGAAACGCAATGTCGCTTCGGTCTGCGCATCGGGCGCATCGCTCTTGGGATCCAGCGGCGGCTGCCCGCCCTGCGGCGACGCCAGCACCACGTCCACGCCGGCGTCCTTGAACACGTAGTACGGCGCGGCGAATTCTTCCAGCCAGAAGCCCGTCTTCTCGCCGGTGTCGCCCAACCGGTCGTGCGACGTCAACACCATCAGAATCTTCATTGGCCCATTCCCGTTCGATTGCCCACAGGCTAGGCCAAAAATGGGGTCAGGTACATTTCCGACCGCCATGCGGGTGTTGCGTCGATGGCATACACCGTTCCGGGTGCCGGGCAGGCCATCCGCCCACGCGGGCGTCCCAAGGCTAGGGAAAAATGTACCTGACCCCTTTTCCTACATTCCGCCCGCCGCCGCCATCGCGAGCTCGAACGAACGCAGGCGCGCGCCGGGATCGTGGATGTTCGCGGTCAGGATCAACTCGTCCGGCCGGTGGCGGGCCACGAACTCGGCGAGCCGCGCGCGCACAGTGCCAACCGATCCCACCGCCGCGCACGCCAGCGCCTCGTCGACGCCCGCCAGCACCTGCGGCGCGTAGCGGTACCGCAACGCCTCCGCGGAGGCCAGCGGCGGGGGCACCAGACCCGGCCGCCCGCTGCGCAGGTTCGCGAAGGCCTGCTGCTGGGTGGTGAACAGGCGCGCGGCGTCCGCATCCGTGTCCGCCACCACCGCGTTCACCGCCAGCATCACCCGCGGCTGCGCCAAGCGCGAAGACGGCCGGAACCCGGCGCGGTACGCCGCCACCGCCGGCTCCAGGAGCGCGGGCGCGAAATGCGAGGCGAAGGCGTACGGCAAGCCCAGGCGGGCGGCCAATTGCGCCCCGAACAAGCTCGACCCCAGGATCCAGACCTCCAGTTCCACGCCGGGACCGGGCACCGCCTGCACGGCCTGGCCGGGCTGCACCGGTTCGAAATACGACAGCAGCTCGACCACGTCGGCCGGGAATTCGTCGGCCGCGGCGTAGTAGCGCCGCAGCGCGCGCGTGGCGGCCTGGTCGGTGCCCGGCGCACGCCCGAGCCCCAGGTCGATGCGCCCCGGATGCAGGGTGCCCAGCGTGCCGAACTGCTCGGCCACCTGCAGCGGCGCATGGTTGGGCAGCATCACGCCGCCCGCGCCGACGCGGATGGTGCGCGTGGCCGCGGCCACGTGCGCGATCAGTACCGCCGTGGCCGCACTGGCGATGCCCGGCATGTTGTGGTGCTCGGCCAGCCAGTAGCGGCGGTAACCCAGCGCTTCACCCAGCCGGGCCAGGTCGAGCATGTGGGCGAAGGTGTCGGCGGGCGCGCTGCCCTCGGCAACGGGCGCGAGATCGAGGATCGAGAGGGGGATCATTCCCTGATTCTAGGCGCTCCAAAGGGAGCGGAGAACATTTGCGCTTGAACTGCGGCGCGGCTGACGTTGAGGCCGCATCTCCACCGGTCTACTCAGCGCCCTCTGTAAGAACGGTAAGAACGGGGTCAGGTT
>NZ_CALMPC010000116.1:0-3065 GCF_937872235.1 uncultured Thermomonas sp. | reverse complement strand
ATACTTTCCGGCAGTGGCTTGGCGGGGGCATTCGCCAATAAACGCTTGTTGGGGAAACGGGAGAAATTACCTAAAAGGGGTTGCAATTGCTGCAACAGATGCGCATCCACCAGTGGCGTGCGCAATTCGACGCTGTGATCCATGCTGGCCCAGTCGGAATCGCGCAATAATTGATTGCGCATATACGTCATTGATTCAATTTGCCCCAGCGCCAAACGTGGATCGCGGGGCAAAACACCGGTCATGGCATGCACCGATTGGGTTGGATCAAACTTCGCACCATCAGCCATGCCTGCGGTTAATTCGGACACGTCATCGGGTGCAAACAGGCCGCGACGCAACCACCATGCGCCCTCGATAGTTTGCATCCAATCGGCAGCATGCCGCCAGCGCGCATTGCCGCTGCGCTGCGCCTGCCATTGGCCCGCTTTGCGGCCCAACCAGTGTATTCCGGGCAGGGCAGACAGGCCGCGCCAACGCCGCACCAGACGCGGCAACTGGTGGAAACTCTGGTAGCCCTGAAACAGCTCGTCGCCACCCACACCCGACACCACCACCTTCAAGCCTAACTCGGCCACGGCCTTGCTGGCGTACCAAGTGTTGATGCCGTCGATGCTGGGCTGATCCATCGCTGCACGTATGCGCGGCAGGTCGGCTAAAAATTCGTCCCGCCCCACCCGCCGCACATGGTGCTGGATGCCGTAATGCGCGGCAATCGCGGCGGCGACCGGGGCTTCATCTTCATGGCTGCCGGCAAATTCGTCATAGGCAATGGTGATGCCTTGCAGGTCGCGCGCGCCCGCTTCCACCATCAACCCGGCCAGTGCGCCCGAGTCGATACCGCCAGACAAAAACACGCCCACCGGCACGTCGGCCACCAGATGCCGCGCCACCGATTCACGCAGCGCAGCGCGCACCTGCGCCTGCACGGCGTCATCCGGCAACGGTTGCGGCGATGTGTTGCGCCACGCCGCGCCGATATCCTGCCAGCAGGTAGTTGCTGAGATCGCGTTGTGTTCGATCCACACGTAATGCCCGGCCGGGATGGCGCGAATATCGCGATACCACGTTTGCGGCTCCGGCACGCTGCCCAACAGCCAAAACCCGGCCTGCCCTTCAACATCCGCTGCATTTGCCACCAGACCCGTCGCCATCAAGGCCTTGACCTGCGATGCCAGCAGCACCCCGCCTTCGACCTTCGCCACATACAACGGCTTGATGCCATACGGATCACGCGCCGCAAAACCACGCTGCGTGTGCCGATCCCAGATGACGAAGGCGAACATGCCGTGCAATTTGGGCAACATCGCGACGCCTTCACGCGCAAACAATTCCAGCAAAACTTCGGTGTCACTTTGGGTGCGAAAACTGCCGCCTGCGGCCAAAAGCTCGTCCCGCAAGGCGCGGAAATTATAGATTTCGCCATTGAAGGCAATCACGTAGCGACCGCAGGCCGAATGCATCGGCTGCGCCGCGCGTGGATCCAAATCCAGAATGGCAAGACGCCGGTGGCCAAGCGCAACCCCATTCTCGCGCCATACCCCTTCCCCGTCCGGCCCACGCGCGCGCAGTTGCGAAAGCGCCCCGTGCAGGGCGACGTCTGGGATTGGCAGATCAGTGAACGCAGCCACAAAGCCACACATAATGTATCGATCTCAATCGTTGAAAATGTCAGCCGCCACCGGCAACGGTACGGTACAGCTGGGCATATTGGGCAGCAACCTTGCTCGCGCGAAAGCGTTCGACATTGACCAGGCCGCGTGCGATTAAATCATCGCGATACTCATGATCTTCCATCACTCGCAATACCGCTTGGCGAATCGCCGCCACATCATACGGATCCACCAAGCAAGCCGCACCGCCGGCGGCTTCGGGCATCGAACACAAATCACTCGTGATCACGGGCCGGCCCACCGCCTGCGCCTCAATGATCGGCAAGCCAAAGCCTTCGTAAGTGGAAGCAAATAGCAGCATATCCGCACGCTGGTATTGAGTCAGCAGCTCAGCACGCGACAGGTTGAAGTGGTTCTCGCAAGCGACGCCATGCGCGGACAGGATTGCCTTTTGCGATGGTGACAACGGCCCAATCACCACGAGAGTGCAGGCAATCCCTTGCAATGCCTGCGCCACCCGCTCCAGATTCTTGTTGGGTGTAACACCAATGTGCAAAATTCTTGGCGTAGCCGATATCACGTTTGCAGCAGAGAACTGAAACTCGTCCGACACCGGGTTATGAATCACAGATACCTTTTCCGGGGCACATCTCACGCTAGCCAACAACTCCGCACGGGTTGCCTCCGAAATAGTAACCACAGCTTGGCTACGTCGAATTGGCAACCAATACCATAGCAGCCAAAACAGCCAACGCTTGATGCCACGCAAACGGCCCAATGACACTAAGTCATGCACGGTAAGTACGGTGCTGCGCTTATTTAAAAAATATGTCAGGTAATGCGTATCGCCCGTGACATGATTAACATCGCCCTGCACCTTGCGCGCCGCCCATGCATCGCGAAGACGCGGCCATAACCCCGTGCTTGGATACCGACATGTCCACGTCGTTGCCTCGCAGTCGGCTGGCAATGCTGCGCGTACATCTTCATACAAGCGTTCGATACTGAAAATCCCGAAACGCGGCTGCCGAAGAAAATAGGTAATGCAAATTTGCATGACTACTATGCTTCAGGCGCAACATCGACACGGGCAGCCATATTTTCACCCCCGCCCCTGGCGCAAACTTTGTTCACTACACTTTCCATAATGGCAGCAGCCACAGGGATATCATGTTCGGCCGCAATGGATCGGCTTGCCTGCTGCATATCCAGCCGAAGTTTATCATTGACAAGCAATTGCAGCATCGCATCAGCCAGCGCATCCACGTCACCAGGCGGGTAAATCAACGCATTCACCCCCGCTCGCGCCAATACAGTATCACCAACACACCCAATGCCGTCAGCCACAACCAGCGCCAACCCTGCGGCGGCAGCTTCGGTTGCGATTAGGCCGTAGGATTCAAACTCAGATGTAAACACCAGAGCTTCAGATTCTTGCAAAGCTTTTGGCAT
>NZ_CALMPC010000115.1:0-1766 GCF_937872235.1 uncultured Thermomonas sp. | reverse complement strand
GGCCGTGTTGGCGGCCATCGCCGGTAATGACAGCGCAAGCGCAAGCGGAAGAATGGCGTAGCGAAGTTTCATGGCAGTGTCCTTGAAAATATCTTGAAGTTGAAACAATCAAACAATGGCTTTGCGTCCCAGACGCTCTACCCAGCCATACAGCAAAACGATGGCCGCGACGAAGGCAAAACCGCCCAGCCACGCGGCCGGCCCCTCGGCAAAGGTATCGCTCACCATTTGCAGTGGCAGCAGCTTGAACGCGACGATGCCGGCGATCAACACGCCGATCAAGCCTTCGCCCACAATCATGCCCGAGGCCAACAATACGCCCAGCTGCTTGACTGCCTCCGGCTTGCTGTGGCGCCCGGCGCGCTGATCGAAATACCAACCCACGATGGCACCCACCACCACCATCAAGGTGGACGATGTGGGCAGGTAGATACCCAATCCCACGGCCAGCGGCGACAGATGCGCGCCCTTGGTGGAGCGGCGCAGCACTTCGTCGATTGCAATCAACACCACGCCAATTCCGGCACCGATCAGGATCAAGTTCCAGTCGATATTGTTCTGAATCACGCCCTGCGCCAACGCTGAAATCAGGCCCGCTTGCGGTGCAGCCAGTGCGTCCTTGCCCGCACCCGGCGCGCCCACGAAGCCATAGGCCTGATTGACGATATCGAGGATCGGCGGAATGATCGCCGAGCCAGCAATCACGCCCACCACCAACGCCCACTGCTGCTTGGACGGCGTGGCATCCACCAACTGCCCGGTCTTGAGGTCTTGCAGATTGTTGTTGGCAATCGCCGCCACCGTGAACACCACCGCCGTCACCAACAGCGCGAATGCCACCAGTCCTTTTTCTTGCCCGGCATCGATTTGCGATTTCAGCCCGAATACCAGCAGCAGCGCCGCACCGATCACCACCAAAATGCCGATCCCCGACAGCGGGCTGTTGGACGAACCAATCAAACCGGCCATATAGCCGCACACGGTGGACACCAAAAACCCCATCACCACGATGTACAGCAGGCTGCCAATCATCAGCGGCAACGCGTGCGCGCCCAGCCCGGTCTGGTTGGAAAAATGCACCAGCAAAAACGCCAGCGGCACGAAGCACGCCAGCATCATCGCGCCGACCACCCCGATCGGGATGTCGTGCTCGGTACGCGGCAACAAATGCAAAGTGCCCCCTTGGCGGGCGCGGTTGGCCGCCATGGCAGACGCCAACCCCGACACCACCGGCTTGACCAACTTGCCCAGGGTCCAGATCGCCGCCACACCAATCGTGCCGGCACCGATGAAGCGCACATTGGTACTCCACGTTGCACCGGCCATGTCTTCAAAACTGCCGGTCAAGCCGTGCGCCAGTGCGGAGAAATGCGGCACGCCCCACACCCAACCGATCAGCGCGCCCAACAGCATCGCAAGGCCCACCCACAGCCCCACCAAATGGCCCACCGCAAACAGCGCCATCGACAAACCGAAGTCAAACCCGCTAACGCCATCGCCCACTCTGAAATAGCCCTTCACATCGCTGGCAAAGGTCTTGGTGGCCACCACCAATGCAAACGCCGACGCCACCAATGCGCCCCATGTCACCGCCATCAGACCCGCGCGGCTTTCCTCGGCACCTTGTGCCGTGCCGGCTTCGCCGGGGCTGCCCACTTTCAACACCTCGGCACAGGCCACGCCTTCCGGGTACGGCAAATCGGAATTGGTCACCAGCGCGCGCCGCAGCGGGATCGAATACATCACGCCGAGAATGCCGCCCAGTG
>NZ_CALMPC010000114.1:0-4269 GCF_937872235.1 uncultured Thermomonas sp. | reverse complement strand
CGCCGAGGCGTGGCGCGCGCGTGACTTGGCCGTGCTGTGGCACCCCTGCACACAAATGCGCGAACACCCCGATGCCCTGCCGTTATTTCCGGTGGCACGCGGCGATGGCGCATGGCTGGTGGGGCATGACGGTCAGCGCGTACTGGATGCCGTCAGCAGTTGGTGGACCAATATCCACGGCCATGCCGAGCCGCGTATTGCCACCGCCATTGCCAACCAAGCCCACACATTGGAACAGGTGATCTTGGCCGGATGCTCGCATGCCCCGGCCGTGGAATTGGCCGAACGTCTGCTCGCGCTTGCCCCGCGCGAGGCCGGACGCGCGCCGCTGTCCAAGGTGTTCTATGCCGATAACGGCTCGGCCGGGGTGGAAGTGGCGCTGAAGATGGCCTTTCACTGGTTTCACAACCAAGGCATTACCGGCCGCACCCGCTTTGTTGCCCTGCACGGCAGCTATCACGGTGAGACCCTCGGCGCGCTGTCAGTGGGCGATTTGCCGCTGTATCGGCGCGTGTACGCGCCATTGCTATTGGACGTTTTGTTTGCGCCATCACCCGATGCCTTTGGCAGCCGCAACGTGACGGATGCCATCACCCGCGCCAACGCCGCTGCGGATGCCTTGGCGGTGTTGTTTGAAACGCACGCTGGCGAAATCTGCGCCTTTATCCTGGAACCGTTGGTGCAGTGCGCCGGCGGCATGCGCATGCATCACCCGCAGTATTTGCGCCGCGTGCGTGAGCTGTGCGACACCCATGGCATCTTCTTGATTGCCGATGAAATCGCGGTGGGTTTTGGTCGCACTGGCACCCTGTTTGCCTGCGAACAGGGCGGCATCCAACCCGATTTATTGTGTCTATCCAAAGGCCTGACCGGCGGCTTTTTGCCCTTGTGCGCGGTGCTTGCCACCCAGCGAATTTACGACGGCTTTTTGGATGATTCACGCGAGCGTGCTTTTTTGCATTCGCATAGTTATAGCGGTAACCCACTGGCCTGCGCCGCCGCATTGGCCTCGCTGAATATTTTTGCCAGCGATGCGGTGTTGGCACGCAACCACGACACCGCGCAAATGATGGCGGCCTTGGCTGCGCCATTGCGCTCGTACCCGCTGGTCGCCGAGGTGCGCCAGACCGGGATGATCCTCGCCATCGAACTGTCCCCAGAGCCCGACAACCACGACGATGGCCACGCCGTGGAAATCGCTGGCCGGCGCGGCTTGCGGATGTATCGCCACGCTTTGGAACATGGCGTGCTGCTGCGCCCACTGGGGGATGTGTTGTATTGGATGCCGCCGTATTGCATTGACACTGCGCAATTGCAGCACTTGGCCAGCGTTACCGCCGCAACATTGGAGGAAGCAAGCCGATGCGCCTGACCCGCAGTTATGTGACAGCCCCGCTTGCGGTTGGGCACACCTTGGTGTTGCCTGAAGATGTCGCAGCACATCTGCTGCGGGTACTGCGCTTACAGGTGGGCGATGCCTGTGTGTTGTTCAATGGCGATGGCCACGACTACGACGCGCGCATCAGCATGCTTGGCAAGCGTGAAGCGCAGGCCGAGGTGCTCGCCGCACGCCAGATCAACAACGAATCGTCCCTGCGCATCACCCTGCTACAAGGCATCGCGCGCGGTGAAAAAATGGATTTGATCCTGCAAAAAGCCACCGAACTGGGTGTGGCCAAGATTCTGCCAGTGATGAGTGATCGCAGTGAAGTCAAATTGGATGCGCAGCGCGCCGACAAGCGCGTGGCGCACTGGCGTGAAGTGGTGATCGCAGCCTGCGAGCAAAGTGGCCGCGCGCGCGTTCCTGAGGTGCTGCCACCACAGCCACTTGCGCAGGCGGCAGGCTTGCGCAGTGGGTGTGGTTTCCTTATGGATCCAACCGCCGCTACGTCCTTGACCCTGTTGCGTGACACGCCCATGGCCGCTTGCACCTTGGCCATTGGCCCAGAAGGCGGCTGGTCCACACGTGACCGCGAGCAATTACAGGCCGCCGGGTTTGCAGGGCTGCGTCTTGGCCCACGCATCCTGCGTACCGAAACCGCAGGCTTGGCCGCTATCGCGGCGCTGCAAGTCTTAGCGGGGGATTTGGGGTAAGTGCATCGGCGGTATCTATCCCGCGCGCACCCACAGCCCCGCTGCGGAGTTACACCGCCAATGCCAAAGTTTCGCGCAGGCTGTCTTCCAGCGCAGCAAGGTCCGGCACCATCGCTTCGTCTTCGTTGTGGCGCACCCGCGACAACACGCCCATCGGCAAGTCGTCATCGCCTTCCAAGGTTACCAAGGAAGTCTCGGTGACCGTCACCAAGCGTGGGAAGCCTTGGGTCAACATGGCGAAATAGGGATGCTTTTCATCGCCACCCAGCGCCTTCAACACGATCACCTTGCTACCCAGGCCACCCTCTTCATCGGCGAGTTCAGCAAACCGCGAAAATGACACCAACGGCAATTGCCAGCCGCGCCAGCGGATACGACCCAGCAGCCAGTCCGGCGCATCGGCAACGGGTTCTGGCGGCGCAAACGACAACACTTCGGCAATGGTGGCGTTGGGCAGCAGCAGGCGTGCCTGTGCCACTTGGATGAGCACGCCACGAATGATGTGGGCAATCTCGGACATGGGTTACCTCAAACTGGCCAGCGTTGCAGCAGCGAACGGGAAATTTCGGCCAAGCTACGCGCCTCGCCACCGCGTGCCACCAGCAGCTTGCTGGTAGCGGGATCAAAACAATTTTCAGGTGCCTGGCCATACACCAAAGCCCCGCCCAGCCGCAGCGAGAGTGCTGGATCCACCAGTGCAATGTCGGCGCCACTCAGCAGCAGCATGGCACTATCAGCAGGGCGCAAATTGATAAAACGGGCCACACCTTCGGTTGCTACCAAGGCCAACCCACCTTCAACCTGCTGGACATCGACATGTTCAGGCAACACATAGATATGCCCATGCGCAAGCACGTCGCCGGCTTGCCCCAAACTGACCTTTAATTGCGCAGCACGCTGCATCTGGCGCACCAGTTTGTCGTATTGCCCGCCATCAACGCGCTGGCGCAGCAACACCGCACGCGGGAACCCCTCCGGCAGACTGGCCAAGACCTGACGCACGGCATCTGGCCCACCCACACCCGCCGAAATCACCACCGCACCTTCGGTCAATTCTGGTGCTTTCACCGGCTCTGCCGTATTCAGCGGAAGCACCGCAACCTGCTTGGCAAGCATTTCCATTTCCTGCGCCAAATCCTTTGGTGCATCGGGATTTGGTACCGCCGGCAATACATCGTCATGGCCATGCAATTTGGCGGCTAGATGGCGCATCCAGCGTGCCGCCTCCCAGCCTTCGCGCCTGGCAGCCACATCGGCATCGTCAAACAGCACAGTCAGTGCTGGATTGGCCAATGCATCATCAAAGCGATCCAACGTCGCTTCGATGATCGGATCCAAAACCACCAAGACAGCATGTGGCATTGCAGCCTGTAATGCCGTCACCGTGTCGGCAGCGGGATCCAACACCGCCACCAACTCGGCCCCAGCGCCGCGCACGGCCGCCTCGGTGCGTTCGCGCGCCGCACCGGCGCGCGCCACCACCACTACCCGACGCCTGCTCATTGCAGGTTTCCATCGCCCGTGTTTTCAACCCCGAGCAGTTCAAACACATTGCGCATGAGCTCGGCTTCTTGATACGGCTTGCCCAGATAACGTTCGACACCCAAGTCCATCGCGCGCTGGCGGTGTTTTTCACCGGTACGCGAGGTGATCATGATAATCGGCACGTTGCGCAAACGTGGATCGGCCTTCATCGCCGTCGCCAACTCGTAACCGTCCATGCGTGGCATTTCGATGTCGAGCAGCATCAAGTCGGGGACAAAATCGGCCATCCGCTCCAATGCATCCAAGCCATCCTTCGCGGTCGCCACCTCGAAACTGTGCCGTTCCAGCACGCGGCCGGTGACCTTGCGCATGGTGACCGAGTCGTCCACCACCATGACCAGCGGCACCCCACGTTGTTCGACCGCCGACACCACCGGGGCAGCTTCGCGCGGTGCAGTCACGAAGCGACGCACCAACGGCACCACGTCCAGAATCACCACCACGCGGCCATCGCCCATGATGGTGGCGCCGAAGATGCCGGGAATCGACAGCAATTGCGGGCCGCCAGATTTCACCACGATTTCGCGGCTGCCCACCACCTGATCCACCGCCACCGCCGCGCGCAAATCGCCCGAACGCACCAACAACAGCGGCATCTGCAAGTGGCCTTCGGCCTTGGCTGTGGCCGAG
>NZ_CALMPC010000113.1:0-20563 GCF_937872235.1 uncultured Thermomonas sp. | reverse complement strand
ACCCTGCTGCTGGGTGCCAGCTACAAGTTCTGATCACGCGGCAACGTGTGATGCGCAAAGCGTAACTCCCAAGGCGTAACTCCCCTTACCCCCGCCAGCGCTGCTGGTGGGGGTTTTCTTTGTTGTCGGTTGTCATGCCGATACGGCTGATTGTCGACGTATCGGCCTAGAATGCCGGGATGCGCAAACATGCCGAATACAAGGTGCCCGGGGGCAAGTTGGTGGTGGTGGATCTTGCCATCGACCAGGGTCAGTTGCGGGACGTTGCCATCAGCGGTGATTTTTTTCTTGAACCTGACACCGCATTGACCGCCATCAATATGGCGCTCAATGGCCAGCCGCTAACGGCGAGCATGGCTGAGCTGGCAGCAGTGGTTGCCCGTAGGCTGCCGGACGACGTGCGGATGTACGGCATTAATGCCGATGCGATTGCCGTGGTGGTGCGCCGTGCAATGGATCAGGAAGATCAGGCGGGTCGTGCAGGCAGCGGCATGGCGATGGAGGGTTAAGGTGAGCAATTGGAACGATTTTGAGTGGCAACTAATCCACGAAGAACCACGCGCAGCTGCCTTGCATATGGCGCTGGACGAGGTCATCACCGATGCGGTGGCGGCTGGCCAACGCGCACCCACGCTGCGGGTGTGGGAGTGGGCCGCGCCTGCAGTGGTCATAGGGCGCTTCCAGTCGTTATGCAACGAGGTGGATGAGGCCGCTGCCGCCCGCCATGGCATTGATGTCGTGCGTCGAATTACCGGTGGTGGCGCAATGTTCATTGAGCCCGGCAATACCATTACCTATTCGTTATCGGCACCTGAAACCTTGGTGCAAGGCATGTCCTTCGAGCAGTCGTATGCGTTCATGGATCGCTGGGTACTGACGGCGCTGCATTCATTGGGGATTGATGCGTGGTACCAACCCCTGAATGACATCACCTCCAAGTCCGGAAAAATCGCCGGCGCTGCGCAAATGCGGCGCGGTAAAGCGGTGCTGCACCACGTGACCATGGCCTATGATATCGACGCCGACAAAATGCTGGACGTGTTGCGCATTGGCCGTGAAAAATTGTCGGACAAAGCCACCCAAAGCGCCAACAAGCGGGTGGACCCATTGCGCAGCCAAACCGGTTTGCCACGTGAGCAAGTCATCGCACGCATGATCGACACCTTCCGCGATCTGCACGGGCTGCAGCCGGATACGGTGCGTGCAGACGAGCTGGAGCGTGCGCAGCAATTGGTGCTGGAAAAATTTGCAACCCCTGCGTGGCGTGCACTGGTGACATGATCGTCATCTTGCAGCGCTTAAACTGGCGCCCCCCCCTCATTCAACAGGAGTACGTCATGTCCATCGTCAGCTTGCACGGCAACCCAGTCAACCTGGCTGGCCAACTTCCAGCCATCGGCAGCCAAGCGCCTGCATTCACGTTGGTCGCTGCCGACCTGAGTAACAAATCGCTTGCCGATTTTTCCGGCAAGCGCAAAGTGCTCAATATTTTCCCGAGCGTCGATACCGGTGTGTGTGCAATGTCGGTGCGCCATTTCAATCAGGATGCCGCGAATTTGAGCAACACGGCGGTACTGTGCATTTCCGCTGACCTGCCGTTCGCACAAGCGCGTTTTTGTGGTGCCGAAGGCATCAGTAATGTGACCATGCTGTCGATGATGCGCGGTCGTGAATTTCTCGATACGTATGGGGTTTCCATGCAAGATGGGCCACTGGCTGGCCTGGCAGCCCGCGCTGTGGTGGTGCTGGATGCACAGGACACTGTGCTGTACACCCAGCTGGTCCCCGAAATCACCCAGGAACCAGACTACGCGGCGGCGTTGGCGACATTAGCCTGAATGACCGCCTCTGTGTGAGGCCCTGCTTCAAACAAGCTGACTGGCGATGCGTATTTCGCCGGTCAGTATTTTATGGATCGGACAGGCGTTGGCGATTTGCAACAGCCGTTCGCGTTGTACGGTATCCAGCTCGCCATTGAGTGTGATCTTGCGGCTGATATCAGTGCCAGTGGCGGGTAAGCCGTCGGCATCAAGCGCCAGTTCTACCTGCACGCCGGTCAGTGGCCATTGCTTGCGACTGGCGTACATCATCAAGGTGACTGCGGTGCAACTGCCCAGTGCCGACAGCAGCAGGTGCTTGGGTGAGGGCCCGGTATTGGCGCCGCCCTCATCCAGAGGTTCGTCGGCTTGCCAACGATGGCCAAGCTCGTCTTCCAGGGTGACGAGGTATGGTGTGGTGCCGATGCTGGCGCGGACAGTGGGTGGGGTGCTCATGTGCGGCTCCTTGTTATTGAACGTGGTACTGACTGCTAGCGAATCTGGCCAAACTTGCCGCTATTGAAATCGGCAATGGCCTGGATGATTTCTTGCTGGCTGTTCATCACAAACGGCCCGTGGCCGACCACTGGCTCGTCGATGGGCTCACCGGCCAGCAATAACAGCTTGGCATTGCTGTTGGCTTCGACCATCACCCCTGAACCAGCGGTGGACAAGGTGGCCAGTTGCGCGGCGCGCAATACCGCCTCGCCATTGATCTGCACGGTGCCATCCAGCACCACGATCAGCGTGCTCCAGCCTTCCGGTTGCGGCAGTTCAACGCGCTTGCCGGCAGTCATGCGGATGTCCCACACGTTCATCGGACTGAAGGTGCGCGCCGGGCCCGGATGGCCGGCGTAATCACCCGCAATCACGCGCAGCGTTCCAGCCTCCGCGGGCAGCGCTACCGCCGGGATCTGTGCGTCCACGATGCCCTGATAGCCGGCCTGGGCCAGCTTGTCTTTGGCTGGCAGGTTGACCCACAGCTGCACCATTTCAAACGGCCCACCCTTGGCGGCATAGGCCGGTGAATGGAATTCCTCGTGCAAGATTCCGCCGGCAGCGGTCATCCACTGCACATCGCCCTTGCCGATGATGCCGCCGTTGCCGGTGGAGTCGCGGTGCTCCACCTCGCCGGCATACACAATGGTGACGGTTTCAAATCCACGATGCGGGTGCTGGCCTACGCCGCGGCGCTCGCGGGTGGGCTCGAATTGGGTAGGGGCGGCATAGTCCAGCAGCAGGAACGGGCTGCGCTCGGCCACGCCCGGGCCACTGTAGCCAAACATGCCATGTACCGGAAACCCATTACCCACCCAATGCCGGCCGGGGGCACCGGCGACTTCGAGAACTTTCTTCATGGCGTTGCTCCAATGCGGGCCGGCGTGATGCCGGTTGCCTTGGCCGATAGCATGTATTGTCTGATATTTGCAATCAATCTTTCAAAATATGACTGATTGTTCCATAAGTGATGTTTATTTGGTGAAGCTGATCTCCAGCGCCGTATAAAACGGTGTCTTTGGTGGCACGAATACGTGTTTGTCGCGAACATAGCGCTGCAAGCAGATCGCCAGTGGTGAGCTGCCTTGCCGCCACGTCTGCTGCACCCGGCCATCGGCATCCAAACGCATCACCACGGTGAAGGCGCTGAAGTCCTTTTGTGGCTTGCCCAGCGAGCATTCCACCACGCCCGCATCCAACAGCGTCTGCTGCGCCGCCAGCATTGCAGTATGTGCCGTACCTGTCACGCTGGCTTCATCACGCGTCGCCAGTGGCTTGGCATCAGAGTAGTCCAGCGGCGCGCTGGCACTCACCGATTGCGGGTCGGCGAGGAGCAAGGCCGCGATCAGCATCTGCATCACGGTGGATTACCGATTCCCACCACGCGGGCCGCCGCGGTTGCCGCCGGGCCTGGGGCCAGCGGGTCGCGGGCCACGTGGGCCGGCGTTGTTGGGGCCATTGCCGGATGGGCGTGAACCACCGGGGCGCGGGCCACCCGGACGCGGGCCGCGTGGGCGGTCTGCATAGGGGTTGAAGCCGCCGGGGTTGGCGTGGTCGGAAGGGAAGCTGGGGGCATTGCCGGGGTGGCCATACGGTTTGGCTTGGCGCTGCGGGCGGGCATCGCCAGCAAACCCGCCATACGGCTTGGGGCTGCGCGGGGCGTCGGCGTTGAAGCCACCTTCACGGCGCGGGCCACGGCTGTCGGCATTGAAGCTGCCATACGGCTTGGGGCTGCGCGGGGCGTCGGCATTGAAGCCGCCTTCGCGGCGCGGGCCTCGGCTGTCGCTGGCCGCACCATATGGGCGCGGGCCTCCGGCGGGCTTGTTGCCATACGGCTTGCGCGGGCCACGCGGGCCGTCGGGGTTGCGGTGGCCGGAGGGGCCGGTATCCACGCCATCGGGCACATACCAGGTACGCATGGCGGCGGGGTTGCCTTCACCGCGTTGCTCGCCGGGCTTCATGCGTTGGCCGGGCTGGTGCGGGCCTTTGATCTTCATGCGCTTGTCGGCTTGCTTGGCGGCCATTTCGCCGCTGACGGTCAGCCCGCCGCTGGGGCGCTTGCCGCCGCGACGACCACGGTCTTCGCGGAATTGGTCGAAACGGCGCAGCTCGCGGCCTTCGTCAGCGGTGTTATGGCCGCCCACGTAGCCGTGGCCACGGGCGTTGCCGGTGACTACCGTTTTGCTGGCTTTGCGCTGGCCCAGCACCGGCATCAGGGTGAGTGCGGACGGCGCGCCGTCCTCCAGTCCCACCGCCTTGCGCAGTGCATCCACCTCGGCCTGCGGCAGTTCTTGCGAATGCCCACGCAGCAGCGGTTGCGGCAGGCGTGCGCTGCCATAACGAATGCGCTTCAAGCGGCTGACCTGGCAGCCTTGCGACTCCCACAGTCGGCGTACTTCGCGGTTGCGGCCTTCTTTCAGCAGCACGCGGAACCAGTCGTGTGAATCAGTACCGCCGATGCGTTCGATTTCGTCGAATTTGGCCGGGCCATCGTCCAGTGCCACGCCACGGGCAAGGCGATCGACGATTTTGTCGCTGACCACATCTTCGCCTTCCGGCGCCCGCACGCGGCATACATATTCGCGTTCGACTTCATGGCTCGGGTGCATCATCGCGTTGGCCAACTCGCCATCGGTGGTCAGCAGCAGCAGGCCCGAGGTGTTGATATCCAAACGGCCGATCGCGACCCAGCGTGCACCTTTCAGCGCGGGCAGTGCGTCAAAAATGGTGGGGCGGCCTTCGGGATCTTCGCGGGTGGTCACTTCGCCTTCCGGCTTGTTGTACATCAGCACACGCGACGGGTCGGTCAGCGCGCTGGCGACGAAGGTCTTGCCATCGATGTCGATCTTGTCGCCGCCGGTAATGCTCATGCCGGTTTGCGCAGTTTCGCCATTGACCTTGACCAGGCCATCGGCGATCCGCTGTTCCAGTGCGCGGCGCGAACCCAGCCCGGCTTGCGCCAACACTTTATGCAGACGTTCTTCGATGCGAGGGGCCTCGGTGGCGGCGGCCTTGGCTTTCAGGCTCAGCGGGCGGCGGGGGGTCTTGTCATTGCTCATGGGTGTGCTCCGACGATGCGGGGTTCGCGTCGTCTCGTGTTGGGGTTGAATCGGGGTTATCCGAGGGTGTGTCTGAAGCGGCGTCGGCAATCAATTCCGCTTCGATGTTTGAATCTTCCGCATCCGTGGCGGGTTCTGCTGCCGGTTCGGCGATGCTTGCGGGGACTGCCGGTTCAAACGGCAATTGCGGCTCCAGTTCGCCGATGTCGCGCAGTTCCGACAGCGGCGGCAATTCGTCCAGACGCTTGAGGCCGAAGTAGTCGAGGAACGTCTTGGTGGTGGCCAGCAGCTCGGGCTTGCCGGGTACGTCGCGGTGGCCGACGACACGGATCCAGTCGCGCTCTTCCAATGCCTTGATGATGTTGCTGTTGACCGTCACCCCGCGGATTTGCTCGATTTCGCCACGCGTGATGGGCTGCCGGTAGGCAATCAGCGCCAAGGTTTCCAGCGTGGCGCGGGTGTATTTGGTCTGCCGCTCGCTCCATAGCCGGGCCACCCACGGGTGCACATCGGCCTTGATCTGGTAGCGCCAGCCACTGGCCACTTCGACCAAGGCCACACCGCGGTCGGCGCAGGCCTCTTGCAGGGCTAGCAGGGCGATGTCAACAGCGTTGTCGGGAATCGGTTCGTCGAGCGGGAACAAGCCTTTGAGCTGGACCAACGACAACGGTTGGTGGCTGGCCAGCAGGGCCGCTTCGATGATGCGGGTGATCAGGGGTTGGTCGATCTCGGTCATGCGCTTGGCTCGGTGTCGTCATCGAACTCGCTGGACAGCTCGGACAGTGCCGGAGTGTTGGCATCGCCAGCCAGCGACTTCACATAGATCGGTGCCATGGGTGATTCCTGCACGATATCCACCAACTGTTCCTTGGCCAGCGTGAGCAGGCCGAGGAAGGTGACCACCACGCCCAACTTGCCTTCCTCTGCGTTGAACAGGGATTCGAAGCGGTGGAACACACCATCGTTGAGGCGTTCCAGCAACTCGCCCATGCGTTGCCGCACGCTCAGGGCATCGCGTTTGATCGCGTGCTGGGTGAACAATTCGGCACGCTTGAGCACATCGTGCAGGGCCAGCAACATTTCGCGCAATTCCACCGGCGGCGGCAGGCGCACGCTGGCGTGTTCGGGCACGAAGGCGCTGGCCACACTGGTGTCGCGATCCAGGCGCGGGAGGCTGTCGATGTCTTCCGCAGCCTGCTTGTAGCGTTCGTATTCCTGCAGGCGGCGCACCAGGTCGGCGCGCGGATCATCTTCCTGGCCTTCGTCGCTGGGTGGGCGCGGCAGCAGCATGCGCGATTTGATTTCGGCCAGAATCGCGGCCATCACCAGATATTCGGCGGCCAGCTCGAAGCGCATTTCCTGCATCGACTGGATGTAGTCCACGTATTGGCGGGTGATCTCCGCCACGGGAATATCCAGGATGTCCAGATTCTGCCGGCGAATCAGATACAGCAGCAGGTCCAGCGGGCCTTCGAAGGCATCCAGAATGACTTCCAACGCATCCGGCGGGATATACAAATCCTTCGGCACTTCCACCACCGGCTGCCCAAGCACCATCGCCAGCGGCATTTCCTGCTGCTGGGGACGCGGGTTTGGATTGTGGGTGGCGGCATCGGCCGGTGGAGCGATGCGGGTTTCGGATGTCATCGGTTGGCGGCCCCCTCCGGGCCACACCTGTCGCAAGGGCCAGTCGGCCGGGGTACGTTGTCTTATGGATACGGGTTCGCCATGCCGATACGCATGCGCCGGAACAGGGCGACATCGAAACAGGTGGCGGAGGTGGCCGGATCGGCGGGTGCGGGGCGACGCGAACACGTCGGATGGCCGCACCGGCCGCAGGATCGGGCCGGGCACTGACTGGCAAGATTAAGGGTTGCCGGCGCGGCTGTCCACTGCAGCCCCTTACAATGCGGGCATTGATTCATGGAGGCGCGGCCATGTGGTATGCGATTGAAGGATGGGATGGGCCGGAGGTGCTGGCCAAACGGATGGCGGCGCGGGCCGAACATTTGGCGCGCTTGCATGCGCTGCGCGACCAAGGCCGCTTGTTGCTGGCGGGCCCGTGCCCAGCCATGGATGCCGAAGACCCGGGCCCGGCGGGCTTTTCCGGCAGCATCGTGATTGCTGAATTTGCTTCGCTGGAGGCCGCCCGTGCGTGGGCCGACGCCGACCCGTATTGCGCCGCCGGCGTGTACCAGCGGGTGGATGTGCGCCCGTTCCGCAAGGTCTTGCCATGACTATGGGCTGGACCGAAGCCGATATCCCGCGCCTGAACCCGGAACGCATGGCGCAGATGCGAGCGCTGCTGACGCAGCACTTGGCGCCCACGCGCCTGGCGATCCGCGATGACAGCCACAAGCACGCCGGGCACGCTGGCAGCCGGCTTGGGCTGGGCCATTTCAGTATCGCGATTGAAAGCGCCGCATTCGTCGGCAAGCTGCCCTTGGCCCGGCACCGGCTGGTGTATGCGGCCTTGGGTGCGATGATGCAGACCGATATCCACGCCCTGTCGATCACTGCCACCGCCCCGGACGAGGTCGGCGGGACGAGCTAAGGCCCGCTATACTCATCCGCCGGCATTGAATTTGAGTGCCTTTTATTCCAAGAAAAACAATAACTTGGAATTCAAAATTGACTTAACAATAATGCGATGCACTAGCGTCGCCAAGGTTTACCGACGCGCATGCGCCTTTCCACCATCAAGTTGTCCGGCTTCAAGTCCTTCGTTGACCCCACTACCGTGCACCTGCCGACCAATATGACCGGCATCGTGGGGCCCAATGGCTGTGGCAAGTCGAACATCATCGACGCCATCCGTTGGGTGATGGGCGAAAGCGCGGCCAGCCGCTTGCGGGGTGATTCACTGACCGACGTGATTTTCTCCGGCAGCTCGGCGCGCAAGCCGGTCTCGCAGGCCAGCGTGGAGCTGATTTTCGACAACAGCGACCACACGATTACTGGCGAGTACGCTGCGTTCAATGAAATTTCGGTCAAGCGCACGGTCAGCCGCGATGGTCAAAGCGGGTACTACTTGAATGGCGGCAAATGCCGCCGCCGCGACATCACCGATTTGTTCTTGGGCACCGGGCTGGGCCCGCGCAGCTACTCGATCATCGAGCAAGGCATGATTTCGCAGGTGATCGACGCCAAGCCCGAAGAGCTGCGCGTCTATCTGGAAGAAGCCGCCGGTATTTCCAAATACAAGGAGCGCCGCAAGGAAACCGAAACCCGGATTCGCCACACCCGTGAAAATCTGGACCGCTTGAACGACTTGCGCGAGGAAGTGGGCAAGCAATTGCAGCACTTGGCGCGGCAGGCCAAACAGGCCGAGCAATACCAAGCCATTCAAGCCGAGCGCAGCATCAAGGATGCGCAGTGGAAGGCGCTGGAATTTCGTGCGCTGGACACGCGCCTGCAAGGGCTGCGGGAAAAACTGCTGCGTGAGGAAACCCAGCTGGAGCAAGTGATTGCCGAACAGCGCGAGGCCGAACGTGAACTGGAAACCGGGCGCGAGCGCCGCGAAACCGCCAGCCAGGCATTGAACGCGGCACAAGCCGGGGTTTATCAAGTCGGCAGCACACTGGCACGGGTAGAACAGCAAATCGCCCATCAGCAGGAGCTCTCGGTACGCTTGCAACGGGCGCGTGACGAGGCGCAGTCGGCGTTGGCCGAATTGGGCCAGCACATCAGCGGCGACGCGCACAAGCTCGATGTGCTGCGCGAGGCCTTGGCCGAAGCCGAGCCGCAATTGGAACTGCTGCAAGAAGCAGACCTGCTGCGGCAGGATGCTTTGCACGAGGTGGAGGGACGGCTGGCCGATTGGCAAACGCGCTGGGAAACCCATACGCGCGAGCAGTCCGAGGCCTCGCGTGCGGGCGAGGTGGAGCGTACCCGCATCGAACAATTGGACCGGCAGATTTTCGATGCCGACCGCCGCCGCAGCCAATTGCATGAAGAGCGTACCGGGCTGGATTTGCTGAGCTTGAGCGATGCCTTCGCGCAACTCGAACGGGAACACGAAACGCGCAAGGAGTCCCTAGAGGCGCTGACCGAACAAGTGGAGCTGCGCAAGCACGCCAGCGCTGAACTGCAAGAACAGCAGCGCAGCGCACAAACCGAATTGGCCGAGTTGCGCAAGCAAGCGCAGGCCGCGCGCGGTCGATTGGCCTCGCTGGAAACCTTGCAGCATGCGGCGCTGGGCCAGGAGCAGGGGGCCGCATCGCAATGGCTCAAGGCGCAAGGCTTGGACAGCGCGGTGCGGGTAGGCGAGCGTGTGGTAGTGGAATCGGGTTGGGAAAATGCCGTTGAAGCCGCCCTGGGGCAATTGATCGAAGCGGTCATCGTGGAGGCACCCGAACAGTTGGTGGACGCGTTGGGCGAACTGGGCGAAGGCCGCTTGGCGCTGGTCTCGGGTGTAGCCGACGACACCCACTATGCAGCTACTTCGCTGGCCGCCAAAGTGCAAGGTCCGCGTGCGATCCGGCGGTTGCTGGCGCGGCTGCATGCGGCCGAGACACTGGCGGATGCACGCAGCTTGCAGGCCAGCCTGGGCGAGGGCGAGTCGGTCATTACCCGCAATGGCGAACGCCTGGGTGAGGGCTGGGTGCGGATTGCGCGTTCGGGGGCAGCCAAGCAAGGCGCGCTGTTGCGTGAAAAAGACATCCAGCAATTGCGCAGCGATATCGAACACCATCAACACCGTGAACGCGATCTGGAAGCCACGCTCAGCCACCTGCGGGATGGTTTGCTGGCTGCAGAGCAGCAGCGCGAAGACGTGCAACGCCAGTTGTATCAAGCACATCGCGGGGTGTCGGAAGTGGCCGGCCAATTGCAAAGCCAGCAGGGACGGCTGGAAAACGCGCGCAACCGCATTGCCCGGATTGATGCCGAACTTGCACAGTTGGGCGAGAGTTTGGATGCCAACAAGGATCACGCCGCACAAGCGCGCATCCGGATTGAAGATGCGTTGGGCCGAATGGGGAATCTGGAGTCGGCCCGGCAAACGCTGGAGAACGAACGGCGCTACCTCACCGACAAGCGCGAGCAGGCGCGCAACGCCGCCCGCGAGGCACGTGATGCCGCGCATGCCTTGGCGTTGAGCCTGGAGTCGCAGCGCGTGCAGGCAGTGGCCTTGGCGCAAGCACTGGAACGCATGGGTGGCCAGCGCGGGCAGTTGGATACCCGCTTGGGTGACTTGGCCGCGCAGTTGGCCGAAGGCGATGCGCCAGTGCAGGCGCTGGAGGCGCAGCGCCAAGTGGCGCTGGAAGAACGCGTGCGGGTGGACCGTGAATTGGCGCAGGCGCGCTCGCAGTTGGAAGGTGTGGATGCTGAACTGCGCCAGTTTGAACAACTGCGCCAACAGCGCGATGCGCAAGCCTTGCAGCAGCGCGAGGCGATTGGCCAGCGCAAATTGGAGCAACAAGCCCTGGCGCTGAAGGCCGAGCAATACGCGGCTGCCGTGGTCGAGGCCGGCTTCATCGTCGAAGAGGTATTGAACACGCTGACCGATGCCGCCGACCGCAGCGAATGGGAACGCGCCGTTGCCGAATTGGATGGCAAGTTGCGGCGTTTGGAGCCGGTCAACTTGGCCGCGATTGCCGAACATGCCGAAGCGGCGCAGCGCAAGGACTACCTGGACGCGCAGGATGCCGACCTCAATACGGCGCTGGAAACCCTGGAGGAAGCCATTCGCAAGATTGACCGCGAAACCCGTGGCCGCTTCAAGGACACGTTTGATCGCGTCAATGCGGGCGTGCAAGAACTCTATCCGCGCCTGTTTGGCGGCGGCCATGCCTATCTGGAACTGACCGGCGATGATTTGCTGGATACCGGGGTCACCATTCTGGCGCGCCCGCCAGGTAAGCGCGTGTCGAATATTTCGCTGCTCTCCGGTGGTGAAAAAGCGATGACCGCAGTGGCGCTGGTGTTTGCGATCTTTCGCTTGAATCCGGCGCCGTTCTGCTTGCTCGACGAAGTGGACGCGCCCTTGGATGAAGCCAATGTGGGCCGCTTCACCGCGATGGTCAGCGAGATGAGCGAGGCGGTACAGTTCCTGTTTGTCACGCATAACAAAGTCACCATGGAAGCCGCGCGCCAGCTGTCTGGCGTGACCATGCGTGAACCCGGCGTAAGTCGCTTGGTGTCGGTGGATTTGGCCGAGGCTGCGCGTATGGCTGGTGCCGCATAAGGAGATTGCTGGATGTCGGATTTGATTTTGCTTCGGGTGGGAATTGCGGTGGCTGTTTCAGTGCTGCTAGGGGCCATCATTTTTTTCAGTCGTAGCCGTAATCAAGGTCAAGGGCGTCGCCTGCCGCGCGCATCCGACCATGCCGTTGGCCAACGCGTTGAGCCATTCGCAAGTGACACCGACGGGGGTGCGCAATGGGATGACACCACGGTGCAACAAGAGCAACTGCCGTTGCAAACAGATACATCGCAGCAAGCATTGGGCAAACGGTATATCGACCAATTCGACCGCATCATCGCCTTGTATGTGGCGGCTACGGTGGACAACAAGCTACGCGGGCCAGACATCGTGGTCGCTGCTGAAAAGGCTGGCTTGGTGTTTGGCTACATGAACGTGTATCACCGGCTGGTGGATGGTCGTCCGGATGCCGGGCCGGTATTCAGTGTGGCCAATATCGTCAAGCCTGGCAGCTTCGACATGGCTGATATCGAGCACCTGGAAACCCCCGCGATTGCATTCTTCCTGACCCTGCCTGCGCCCATTTCCGCGTTGGATGCGTGGGAAACCATGGAGCCGGCCGCACAGCGCATGGCCAGCTTGCTGGGTGGAGTGGTGCTGGACGAAGAACGCAACGCATTGGGGCGTCAGCGCATTCAACATATTCGCGAAGAATTGCGCGCCTATGATCGGCAGAACGCCGTGCAGCCGGTGAGCAAACCGGCACGTTGGTGAACACGCCCGCCAGCCGTGCTGCCGAGTTGCGGCAGCGTATCGAGGGCGCCAACCGGCTTTATCACGAGCTGGATGCGCCGGAGCTTACCGATGCGCAATACGACGCGTTGGTGAATGAGCTGGAAGCCTTGGAGCGCGCGCACCCGGAACTTGCCGATGCCACATCGCCAACACGCAGAGTAGGCGCTACACCTTCGGGCCGATTTGCCCCCGTTGCGCATGCGATACCGATGCTGTCATTGGGAAATGCCTTTAGCGACGCAGAGGTAAACGACTTCGTGCGCCGTATTGGCGAGCGGCTGGAGCGCGACACGCTGGTGTTTTCCGCTGAACCCAAACTGGATGGATTGGCCATCAGCCTGCGTTACCAGAATGGCGTGTTCGTGCAGGGCGCAACGCGTGGCGATGGCGCCACCGGCGAGGATGTCAGCGCCAATCTGCGCACCATTGCAGATATTCCGCACACATTGCAGGGAGCAGGTTGGCCCGCGGTACTGGAAGTGCGTGGCGAAGTGTATATGGCGCGCGCCGATTTCGAGCGTTGGAACCAGCACGCCCGCATGCATGGAGGAAAAGTGCTTGCCAATCCGCGCAACGGTGCCGCGGGTTCACTGCGCCAACTTGATGCCAAGATCAGTGCGCAGCGGCCACTGAGTTTCTTTGCGTATGGCATCGGGCAGGTGGAAGGTGGCAATTTGCCAGACACGCATTCGGCCACATTGGCACGGCTGCGTGACTGGGGGTTTCCAGTCAGCGATTTGGCCACGGTGGTGCAGGGCGCAGACGGATTGCTGGGCTATTACCAGCGCATCGGAGCAGCGCGGGATGGCTTGGCATTTGATATTGATGGTGTGGTGTACAAGCTGGATGACTATGCCGGCCAGCGTGAAATGGGGTTTGTTGCCCGCGCGCCGCGTTGGGCGATTGCACATAAGTTCCCGGCACAAGAACAGACGACTGTGCTCGAGTCGATCGAGGTCAATGTTGGCCGCACCGGAGCAGTCACACCGTGGGCGCTGATGCGTCCGGTGCAAGTGGGTGGCGTGACTGTCAGCCGTGCCACCTTGCACAATGCCGACCATGTGGCGCGGCTGGATGTGCGCAACGGCGACACCGTGATCGTGCGGCGTGCGGGCGATGTGATCCCGGAAGTGGTGCAGGTCGTGTTGAAGCAACGCCCGCCGCACACGCAGGCATGGGTCATGCCAACCAACTGCCCCGTTTGCGGATCTGAAGTGGTGCGCGAAGAAGGTGCGGCGGTGTGGCGTTGCTCGGGGGAACTCAGTTGCCCTGCGCAACGGGTGCAAGCGGTGTTTCATTTTGCTTCGCGGCGTGCGATGGATATCGATGGCCTTGGTGAGCGCTATATTGAAACACTTGCCGAAGTAGGGCAGTTGCAGGATGTGTCGGATCTGTATCGGCTCACACTGGATGATTTGCTGGAGATGAAGCGTCGCGTCGATGCACGGGATGGCTCAACGCCAGAGTCCGTGAAGGCCGGCAAAGTTGCGACCAAGTGGGCGGATAACCTGATCGCTGCAATCGCGCGCAGCCGCAATACCACTTTGTCCAGGTTCTTGTACGCACTTGGCATCGAACACGTGGGCGAAAGCACTGCCAAGGCATTAGCACAATGGTTTGGCGATCTTGCGACGATTCGCCACCTGCCATGGCCACTATTCAAACGCGTACCGGATGTCGGTGGCGAAGTGGCGCGTGCGTTGGGGCACTTCTTCGACCAACCCGGGAATCAGCAGGTCATTGAGCGCCTGCTGGAACGCGGCGTACGTATTGGTGACAGCCACGCGCCCAACCCGGCGTTGGCTGAGGCCTTGGATTTGGCGACACTACTGACCGATCTTGATATTCCAAAACTCACGCCGATGCGCGCCGCCCAGCTAGGCGCAGCGTTCACCGACGCGCAGGCATTGCTTGATGCCCATGAGCACACACTGGCGATCGCTGGTTTGCCGGTTGATACCGCCAAGGCGCTGATTGCATGGTTAGAGAACGACACCAATGCCAGCTTGCTGGTGCGCAGTGCACAGGCGCAAATGGAATTGCGCATGCGTTTGCCGGAACGCAATGCACAAGCGGATGGCCCCCTGCAAGGCAAGACGGTTGTGCTCACAGGGACGCTGTCGTCGATGGGTCGCGATGAGGCGAAACAAAGGCTCGAGGCACTGGGTGCCAGGACGGCAGGAAGTGTGTCCAAGAAGACCGGTTTTGTGGTGGCTGGCAGCGAAGCTGGTTCGAAATTGGCCAAGGCCGAGGAGCTTGGTATTGAGGTCTGGGATGAGGCCAAGCTGCTGGCGTTTCTGGCGCAACACGAATAAACATTTCACGCATGAAAAGCCGTAGCCCCTCACCCCAATCCTCTGCTCCCCAGGCGGGGGCGTGGGGGCAAATCCAAGCTGAGGTGCCGCTGGATTGGTGTCCAACTGCGGGCTTTGATGCGATCCGCCTGCGCGCTCGCTTCAACCGGCTTGTGCGTGAGTTCTTCCACACTCGCAACGTGTTGGAAGTTGAAACCCCGGTGCTGTCACTGGCCGGTAATACCGAACCCAACATCGCCTCGTTTTCGCTGGAATTTTCCGGCCGCACCAACGGCGCGCCGCGCACGCGTTGGTTGCGCACATCGCCGGAGTTCGCGCTCAAGCGGCTACTGGCAGCTGGCGTTGGTGATTGCTATGAGTTGGGCCGGGTATTTCGCGATGGCGAAGCCGGTGGTCGCCATAACCCCGAATTCAGCATGCTGGAGTGGTACCGCATCGGTTGGGATCACCTGCGTTTGCTCGAGGAAACCGTGGCGCTGGTGCGCGCTGCATTGGCCCTGGTGGGCCGCGATGGCGGACTTCGCATCACCACCTTTCGCGATCTTTACTGGCAGGCATTGCAGCTGGATCCACTGACTGCGGACAGTCAGGTGTTGCGTAATGCATTAGGCGATGTGGACATCGATCCAACAGGCCTTACCCGTGACGACTGGCTGGACCTGCTGATGACCCATCGCCTGCAGCCGACGTTCGATCGCGACAGCCTGCTGGCGGTGCATGACTGGCCGGCCTCGCAGGCGGCGCTGGCACGCATCCGCAACGATGATCCGCCGGTGGCCGAACGTTTCGAGTTGTATCTAGGCCCGCTCGAATTGGCCAATGGCTATCACGAACTCTGCGATCCTGGCGAGCAGCGTGCGCGCTTTGAGCGCGATGCAGCGGTGCGTGCGCAGCGCGGTTTGCCCAGGGTTCCGATGGACACGGCGTTGTTGGCCGCGATGGCACACGGATTGCCCGCTTGCGCCGGTGTGGCCGTGGGAGTAGACCGATTATTGATGGCAATGTTGGGGACATCGCGCATCGCCGAACTATTGGCATTCGAGTTCGCGAAGGCCTGATTTTCAAGCTGAATGCGTAATATCTGACCAGGGGGCATGCCCGCAGTTTTTGCCTGCGATTCATCCGGCATGGCTAAATTCAACGTACGAGGATCGCGCCCATACCGGGCCGAGGGAGCCAGGAGCACCACCATGCGTCACTTGATTGCCGTTGCCTTTACGCTGTTGGCGGCTACTGCCGCCGCCCCCGCATCTGCCCAGTATTACGGTGGTGATGGCTACCGTGGCAATGATTACCGGAGTGGCCGTGTGCGGTGTGAGTCTGATGATGGTCGCTACCGCGAATGTCCCATTGGCGATGGTCGCGCGACTTTGGATCGTCAACTTTCACGGAGTGCGTGCATCGAAGGACGTAGTTGGGGGCAAAATCGTGGCCGGGTTTGGGTTGATGACGGTTGCCGTGCCGACTTCAGTGTGCGCAGCTATGGTGGCGGTTACGACAATGGCTACGGCGGTGGTTATGGTCAAAGCGTGCGCTGCGAATCCAACGATGGACGCTACAACCGGTGTTCTTTGCCCGGGCGTGGGCGTGCGCAATTGGTACGGCAGATCTCCAATAGTGCCTGCATCGAAGGGCGCAGTTGGGGGTCCGATTACGGCAGCGTATGGGTGAATGATGGCTGCCGCGGTGATTTTTCTGTCATGCGTGGCAATAGTGGTTGGAACGGCGGTGGCTGGGGCGATTCGGGAATCGGCGGCCGCGTCTTCCGCTGCGAATCCAATGATGGGCGCTACAACGAATGCGCAGCCAATACCCGCGCCGGCGTGCAGCTGATTCGACAATTGTCCAATTCGCCCTGCATCGAAGGCCGCAGCTGGGGCTATGGCCGCAGTGGTATTTGGGTGGCACAAGGCTGCCGTGCGGAGTTCCGTAGCTACTGAGTCGATGCCCTTGGCAGCAGCAACCGGCACCCGTGCGGTGCCGGTTTGCGTTTGCAATGACGGATAATGCGCAGATGACACTTCACACCATCGACTACGACCGTTACGACCACGTGCGCCCAATCCGCTGGACCGGTGATGCCTTGGAATTGCTGGATCAGCGACAGCTGCCTTTTGTGGTGGAGCATGTCCGCTGCGCCACCAGCAATGCGGTGGCGGAAGCCATCCACGCGCTGGCCGTACGCGGTGCACCCGCGATCGGGATTGCTGCGGCATGGGGCGTGGTATTGGCGGCCCGCACGCTGCAAGCGGACAGCGGCGGGGACGCGTTATTGAGATTGCAGCCTGCCCTGCAGCGTCTGAATGCCGCACGTCCTACGGCGGTGAATTTGGCATGGGCACTGGCGCGCATGCGCGGCGTCCTGGCCCATGCGGGCGCGGACTGGTGCGCGGCGTTGGAGCAAGAGGCGCACGCCATCGAACGCGAAGACTTGGCGGCAAATCGACATATGGGCGCATTGGGTGCGGCGCTGATTGCGGCGGGTAGTGGGGTGCTGACCCACTGCAATACCGGCTCACTGGCCACGGCAGGCTTTGGTACCGCACTCGGGGTGATCCGCGCCGGCGTTGCGCAAGGTGCAATTGCGCAGGTGTTCGCAGGCGAAACCAGGCCCTGGAATCAGGGTGCACGCCTAACTGTATGGGAGCTGCAACAAGATGGCATCGACGCGACCTTGATTGCCGACTCCGCCGCCGCGCATTTGATGAAAACCGGGCAGGTGCAATGGGTGATCGTGGGTGCCGACCGCATCTGCGCCAATGGGGATGCCGCCAACAAGATCGGCACCTACCAACTGGCTATCGCGGCCCGCCACCATGGGGTGAAATTCATGGTGGTCGCACCGTCTTCCACCGTGGACATGGCCACCGCCTCCGGTGAATTGATCGAAATCGAGGAGCGTGATCCGGCCGAATTGCTGGCATTCCGCGGTAAACGCGTGGTGGCCGAAGGCGTGCGCGCATGGAACCCGGTGTTCGACGTGACGCCGCACGATTTGATCGATGCCATCGTCACGGAAAAAGGCGTGGTGGAACGGCCGGATGCACAGCGCATGCGTGCCCTGTTCGGGTAGTGCGATAACTGCTTGATCCTTCATGCAATCGGGGTGCTTTCAAGGCCCCCGGATGCTATAATTTCCCGTTGCTGAAATTCCCGCAAAACACGCTTGCGAAACTGATTTTCGCAGGCTGCGTGCGGGCCTGAAATCACGCTATACAACGGACACACGATGGCCGATCTCGCCAAGGAAATCATCCCCGTCAAATTGGAAGACGAGATGCGGCGCAGCTACCTCGATTACGCGATGAGCGTGATCGTGGGGCGCGCACTTCCCGATGTCCGCGATGGTCTGAAACCCGTGCATCGGCGCGTACTGTTTGCGATGAACGAACTCGGCGCACACAGCAACAAACCGTACTACAAGTCGGCGCGCATCGTCGGTGACGTGATCGGTAAATACCACCCGCATGGCGACCAGTCGGTGTATGACACCTTGGTACGCATGGCGCAGCCGTTCTCGCTGCGCTACCTGCTGGTGGACGGGCAGGGCAACTTCGGTTCGGTGGATGGCGATCCGGCGGCGGCAATGCGCTACACCGAGGCGCGGATGGCGCGGCTCAGCCATGAGCTGATGGCCGATATCGACAAGGACACCGTCAATTTCCAGCCCAATTACGACGAAAAAGAACAAGAACCCACGGTCATGCCGACCCGGTTCCCGAACCTGTTGGTCAATGGTTCGGCCGGTATTGCGGTGGGGATGGCCACCAACATCCCGCCACACAATTTGGGTGAAGTGGTCGATGCGCTGCTGGCGCTGATCGACGATCCGCAGATCGATATCGACGGCCTGATGGATTACATCCCCGGCCCGGATTTCCCCACCGCCGGTATCATCAATGGCGTGGGTGGCATCCATGTGGCGTATCGCACCGGCAAGGGCCGCGTGCGCATGCGTGCCAAAGCCGATATCGAAGTGGCGGACAATGGCCGCGAATCGATCATCGTCACTGAAATCCCGTATCAGGTGAACAAGGCCAAGCTGATCGAAAAGATCGCGGAATTGGTCAAGGAAAAGAAGCTGGAAGGCATCAGTGAGTTGCGCGATGAGTCCGACAAGGACGGCATGCGCATCTTCATTGAAATCAAGCGCGGCGAATCGGCCGAGGTGGTGCTGAACAATCTGTATTCGCAGACCCAGATGGAGTCGGTGTTCGGCATCAATATGGTGGCATTGGTGGACGGCCGCCCGCAGTTGTTGAACTTGAAGCAGATTCTGGAAGCCTTCGTGCGCCATCGCCGCGAAGTGGTCACCCGCCGCACGATTTTCGAATTGCGCAAAGCACGCAGCCGCGCCCACATCCTCGAAGGCTTGACCGTTGCGCTGGCCAATATCGACGCGATGATCGAGTTGATCAAGACCTCGGAAAACCCGGGCATCGCCAAGGAGCGCATGTTGGCACGGGTATGGCAGCCGGGTTTGGTGGGTGCATTGTTGGGCGCGGCGGGTGCCGAAGCCTCGCGCCCGGAGGACCTGCCGATGGGCGTGGGTTTGCTGGCGGACGGCTATCAGCTGACGGACATCCAGGCGCAGCAAATTCTGGAAATGCGCCTGCACCGCCTGACTGGGCTGGAGCAGGAGAAGCTGACTGACGAATACCGCGAGCTGCTGGAAGAAATTGCCGGCCTGATCCGCATCCTCGAAAACCCAGATGTGCTGCTGGACGTGATCCGCGGTGAGTTGCGCGACGTCAAGGCCGAGTTCAATGACCCGCGCCGCAGCGAAATTCGCGCATCGGAAGAAGACCTCGACATCCTCGACTTGATCGCACCGGAAGATGTGGTGGTGACGCTCAGCCACGCCGGGTATGCCAAGCGCCAACCAGCCACGGCCTATCGCGCCCAAAAGCGCGGCGGCAAGGGCCGCAACGCGGCGGCCACCAAGGACGAGGATTTCATCGACCAGTTGTGGTTGGTCAACACCCACGACACTTTGCTCACCTTCACCAGCCACGGCCGTGTGTTCTGGCTGCCGGTGTACCAGTTGCCGGAGGCCGGCCCGAATGCGCGTGGTCGCCCGATCATCAACTGGATCCCGCTGGAAGCTGGTGAAAAGGTGCAGGCGGTGCAGCCAGTGCGCGAATACGCAGACGGCAAATACGTGTTCTTCGCCACCAGGAACGGCACGGTCAAGAAAACCCCGCTGACCGAATACGCCTTCAAGCTGGCGCGCGGAAAAATTGCGATCAATCTGGCCGAGGGCGATGCGTTGGTGAATGCCGAACTCTCCGACGGCAGTCGCGACATCATGCTGTTTGCCAGCAATGGCAAGGCCGTGCGGTTTGCCGGCGACAGCGTGCGCCCGATGGGGCGTACCGCCACCGGCGTGCGCGGCATGAAGCTGGCTGACGGCGAGCAAGTGGTCAGCCTGATCGTGCTGGACGGCGAGGGCGATATCCTCACCGCCTGCGAACGCGGCTATGGCAAGCGCACCATCGTTGCCGACTTCCCGAAGAAGGGCCGTGGCACCCAGGGCGTGCTCGCCATCAAGACCTCCGAGCGCAATGGCCCGTTGGTGGGGGCAATCCAGTTGTCCAATCACCACGACGTGCTGCTGATTTCCGATGGTGGCACCTTGGTACGCACCCCGGCATCGGCGATTGCACAGGTAGGCCGCAATACCCAAGGCGTCACCCTGATGCGTATGGCCGAAGACGAAAAATTGCAGGCCATTGAACGGCTGGATGCCAGTTTGGACGAGACCACGGACGAGCCCCCTGCGGCGGTCTGATCGCGACAGAAATGCTTGACCCACAAAGCCCGGCCGCAACGCCGGGCTTTGTCGTTTGCGGTGGCTGGGATTTCGGGGTAAAGCCCTCCGCTGCGAGGCGAAGCGGGCAAGCGAAGGCAGGGTTTCAGCTTTCGGGACGTTTA
>NZ_CALMPC010000112.1:0-9302 GCF_937872235.1 uncultured Thermomonas sp. | reverse complement strand
GTGAGTGTTCATGCCGCCATTGTAGGCGGCAATCCTCAGTGGGTCTTCACGGCCATCGCTTGCAAGCCGCCACCTGTCAGCTTGGCTTTGGCATCGGCCAACTCAGAGGCGCTGCCATACGGGCCCATGCGCACGCGATACACGGTTTTATCGCCAATTTGTGCCGACTCTACTCGTGCATTCAAGCCCAGCATGGCGATTTTGGCTTTTACGGCTTCGGCGTCGCCGGAAGCGCCAAACGCCCCCGCTTGCAGCAGGTAATTGGCGGATGCCGGCGCGGATTTGGCGGCGTCGGTGTTGCCGGAATCGGGCTTGGGCGTGGCTGTGGCGCTGTCATTTCTGGGCGCAGCCGGGTTGGTGCTGGGTGTGGCGGCGGGAGTTTCGTTGACCGGAGCCGGCAGGATGGGGGTGGTCGTGCTGACAGTCGTGGTGTTGGTGGCGGGAGTGGTGGCCAGTTTTTGTGCGCCGGCGTGCGCCTCGGCTTCGGCCTTGGCGCTGGCAGCCAGCTCGGCATCGCTCATCTGCACACCTTCGCCCGGCAGCAGGGTGTAGAAGTCATACTGGGTGGGTTTGGGTTTGGCGGGTTCGGCCGGCGCTTGCGTGGCCACATCCGGCGCAATGGCGGTATTGTCTTCATTGACGGCTGCCGGTAGTGCATCAGGGTTGGGTTTGGGGCCGATGCGCAGGAAATCATTGCTGCCGTCGTGCTTGAGCAGGCGTGGCACCAAAAGAACCGCGAGCAGGGTGACTACAATGCCCATGACCAGCCATGCCCAACCGGGCAGGCCGCTGGAGCCACTGCGTTTGGCCTGGGATTTTCCGCGACGGGCTGCCATTACATGCTCTCCGGGGCGGACACGCCCAGCAGGTCAAGACCGTTTGCCAGTACTTGTCGGGTGGCCAGCGCCAAACTCAAGCGTGCGTCACGCAGTGCGGCGTCTTCCACCAAGACCGGCGAGGCGTGATACCAACCATGGAAGGCGTTGGCCAGTTCACGCAGGTATTGCGCGATCAGATGCGGCTCCAGTGTTGTGCCCGCGGCTTCCACCACTTCGGCAAACCGCGAGAGCTCGCGCAGCAGGTCCTGCGCCGACGCATCGTCCAGGCAATGCAGTGACGCTTGCCCGTTGTCGGCATCAAACGCAAAGCCCTTCTCACCCGCTTGCCGCAGCAAGCTGCACACGCGGGCATGTGCGTACTGCACATAGAACACCGGATTGTCATTCGATTGTGAACGTGCCAGATCAATATCGAAAGTGAGCTGGGAATCCGGCTTGCGCGCAATCAGGAACCAGCGCACTGCGTCGGCGCTGGTTTCTTCGATCAAATCGCGCAGGGTCAGATAACTGCCGGCGCGTTTGGAGAGTTTGACCTCTTCGCCGCCGCGCATCACCGTCACCATCTGGTGCAGCACGTAGTCGGGATAGCCGGCGGGAATGCCGCAGTCGAGTGCTTGCAAGCCCGCTTTCACCCGCGCCAACGAGCCGTGGTGGTCGGCACCCAGTTCGGTGACGGCGCGCTGGTAGCCGCGCTGCCATTTGGACAGGTGGTAGGCCACGTCCGGCACGAAGTAGGTGTACGTGCCGTCGGACTTGCGCATCACCCGGTCCTTGTCGTCGCCAAAGTCGGTGCTGCGCAGCCACAGCGCGCCGCCTTCTTCAAAGGTGTGGCCCTTGGCGATCAGCGCGTGCACGGTCTCTTCCACCTTGCCGTCGGCATACAGCGACGATTCGAGGAAGTAGCGGTCGAACGACACCCCAAACGCCGCAAGATCGGCATTTTGTTCGCGGCGCAGATATGCCACGCCGAATTTGCGGATGGCATCCAGGTCGTCGCTGTCATTGTTGCCGCTGATGGTATGGCCATCCACGGCCACCGAGTCGCCGCGCAGGTAGCTGGCGGCCACATCGGCAATGTAGTCGCCGTTGTAAGCATCGGCCGGCCACTGCGCGTCGCCGGGTTGGAACCCCTTGGCGCGCGCCTGCACCGACTTGGCCAGATTTTCGATCTGCACACCGGCATCGTTGTAATAGAACTCGCGCTGCACATTCCAGCCGTTGGCGGCCAGCACGCGGGCGATGCAATCACCAATCACCCCGGCGCGGCCGTGGCCCACGTGCAGCGGGCCGGTGGGGTTGGCGGACACGTATTCCACGCCGACCGTCTTGCCCGCACCGGAGTCATTGCGACCAAACGCCGCCCCCGCAGCATGGATATCGCGCACTTGCTGCTGCCATGCGGCCGGCGTCAAGTGGAAGTTGATGAACCCGGGGCCGGCAATCTCCACCTTGGCGATGGCCTCGGAGACGGGCAGTGCCGTCACCAACTGCTGCGCCAGCGCGCGTGGATTGGCTTTGGTGCCGCTTTTGCCAACCTCGCGGGCCAACAGCATGGCGGCATTGCAGGAAAAATCACCGTGCGCACGCTCTTTCGGGCGCTCGATCACGAAATCGGGGCTGGCAAGGTCGCTGGGCAAGGTGCCTGCGCTGCGCAGTGTGGTCAAGCCTTGTTCGATCAAGGCGCGGAGCTGGATTTTCACAAGGGTGCGATGCGGCAATTCAATGAGCCGCCATTGTACGCGAGGCGCGCCGCACGCTTGCGTGCAGGCCTGTCGATGTACTGGAACGGCGAGCTGCTCACACCATTCCCAGTCTCGCCATGGAGGTCGGAGCACCATCGCCAATCACAAAATGATCCAGCAACCGAATCTCCACCAACCCCAGCGCTTGCTTGATGCGTGCGGTGACGCTGCGGTCGGCGGCACTGGGCTCGGCGTTGCCGCTGGGGTGGTTGTGGCCAAGGATCACCGCCGCCGCCGAGTGAGCCAGTGCGCGCTCCACCACGGTTCGCGGGTGGACTTCGGCGCCATCAATACTGCCGCGGAACAGTTCTTCGAACCCCAGTGCGCGGTGGCGGGTATCCAAATACAACACCGCGAATACCTCGTGGCCCAACCCACGCAGGCGTTGCGCAAAGTAGCGGCCGGCGGCAGCGGGGTCTGTCAGGGCTTCTCCGCGTTGCAATTGTGCCGCCAAATGACGATGCCCAAGCTCCAGCGCGGCCGACAGGGCGCAGGCGCGAGCCGGGCCGATACCGCGCAGCTGGGTCAGGGCACGCGGTTCAAGATCCAGCAGGGCGCGCATGCTGCCTTGCGTGAGCAGCAGATCGCGGGCGCTGGCCACCGCGTCCTGACCGGCAGTGCCGGAGCCAAGAAAGATGGCCAAAAGTTCGGCATCAGACAAACTGCCGGCGCCGCGAGCTAATAATTTCTCGCGAGGACGTTCGTGTTCGGGCCAGTCATGAATGTGCATGGCGGCAGCATGCTGGCGTGAATGGAACGCTGATAGCGGCGATTGCCCCGGCTTCGGGTAAGCTGCTGCTTTGGAATGAGGTCAGGGAACGGCCCGATGCAGGCGACGTGTTTTCCGAATGCCAATTACCGCGTGCTGCTGTGCGTTTGCGGCGGCATTGCTGCGTATAAATCCGCCGAGTTGGTGCGCAGGTTGGGTGATGCCGGTGCGCAGGTGCAGGTGGCAATGACCGAGGCCGCGCAGCGTTTTATCAGCGCGCAGACCTTTCAGGCGTTGAGCCATCATCCGGTGCGGGTGTCGCTGTGGGACGCACAGGCCGAGGCGGCAATGGGGCATTTGGAATTGGCGCGCTGGGCGCAGCAGGTCGTCATTGCGCCGGTCACCGCCAATACCCTGGCCAAGCTGGCGCATGGGTTGGCCGATGATCTGGTCAGCACGCTCTGTCTGGCTACCGAAGCCCCCGTGTTGATGGCACCGGCAATGAATCATGTGATGTGGAAGCACGCCGCCACGCAAGCCAATATCGCCCTATTGCTGGCGCGTGGCGTGCGCATGGTGGGCCCCAATGACGGTGCATTGGCCGAGGGCGAATCGGGTCCCGGCCGGATGGCTGAGCCTGCGCAAATCATCGCTGCGATGGAGGCTGTGGCATGACGGCGGCATCCTTGGCGGGTCTGCGCATCCTGGTCAGTGCCGGGCCAACCTATGAAGACATCGACCCGGCCCGATTTTTGGGTAACCGCAGCAGCGGCAAAATGGGATTTGCAATCGCTGCCGAAGCCGCCCAGCGCGGTGCTGATGTCGTACTGGTGGCCGGCCCCGTACATCTGCCGAGTCCCGCACAGGTGCGGCGCGTGAACGTGCGCAGTGCCGCGCAAATGCTTGTGGCGGTGATGAAGGGTTTGCCCTGTGATGTCTACATCGGCGCCGCAGCGGTGGCCGACTTCACTCCACGCAGTTGTTCCCCGGGTAAGATCAAGAAACAACCTGGGCAAGACACCCTGGTGTTGGAATTGGTACAGACCCGCGACATTCTGGCCGAGGTCGCCGCGCACGCCCAACGTCCACGATTGGTGGTGGGGTTTGCTGCTGAAACCGACAATGTTGCGGGCTATGCCCGCGGCAAATTGCAGCGCAAGCGGCTGGATTTGATCTGTGCCAATCAGGTGGGTGTCGCCGGCACCGGGTTTGAAAGTGACGACAATGCGTTATTGGTGATTGATGCCGATGACGAGCGTGCTCTCGGGCCCGCACCCAAGCGGGCATTGGCGGGGCAATTACTGGATCTGATAGCGGAGCGACTGGCGTGATGGAGCATGTCATGCAAGTGAAGATTCTGGATGCGCGGATGGGTGCGCAATGGCCATTGCCCAACTACGCCACCGCGCACAGCGCAGGCATGGATTTGCGTGCCGCGCTGGACGCCACGCTGGTGCTGGCTGCCGGTGAAACCGTGCTGGTGCCGTCCGGGTTAGCCATCCATATTGGCGACCCGCGCCTGTGCGGGGTGATCCTGCCGCGCTCCGGGTTGGGCCACAAACATGGCATCGTGCTCGGCAATGGCACTGGCTTGATCGATGCTGATTATCAGGGCCCGCTGATGGTCAGTGTGTGGAATCGCGGACTTGCGGAGTTCACTATTGCGCCGGGGGATCGCATCGCGCAGTTGATGTTGCTGCCGGTGGTGCGTGCCAAGTTGCAGGTAGTGGATACTTTCGAGGAAAGTGCACGCGGTGAAGGCGGGTTCGGTCATACCGGTGTGCGCTGACAGGGGAATTGCATGGCAGTGTTCGGCTTAGGCAGCAACAAAGAGAAAGACAAGGACAAGGGCGACACGGGTGGCGACGAGAAGACGCTGCAGTTCGACCCGTTGTTGGTCGTGCGCGTGTTGCCCTGGCTGATCGCTTTGCTGCTGTTGCTAGGTATGTGGAATCTGGTGTCTGGCAGCCTGCATCAGTTGGGCGAATCCCGTCAGCATGCATTGGAGTCCAGTCGTGATGATGTGAATATCGCGGTGCAGCGCGCGCTGGAAGATGCGCGCCAGAAATTTGCCACGCAGATTGCCAGTGCATCGTTCACCAGCGCGATGGCGACGGGCGATCGGGCGGCGGCCAGTGCTGCGATCAAGCAAGGCTGGGCGGATGCCGGGCGCGTCGAAATCTGGCCCAAGGATCTGGAAGCCCTCTATGCCGGCTTGCCGCGCAGTGGGTTCGGCACCTTGGCAGTGGCCGAGGATGCACTGCATAGCAAAAAAGTACAGGCACGGCTGGTACGTTCTGCAGGGAAGCAGTGGTTGGCCTTGGCTGCACCCGTGGGGGCATCGCTGGTCTATGTCGAGCTACCCATCGCGCGCTTAGCGGCCGGTGTGGAAAGTCCGGGCTTGCCGAAGGGCAGCTATCTCGCATTGCGGCAGGGTGCCAGCAGTGTGATTGAGCGTGGGGATAGCGGGCTGGCGGATTCGGCAGAGGCATTGGCGGTCAAAGTCGCAGACAGTGATTTGCGGGTCGCGGCGGCCACTTCCAGCTTGACGGAGACCCCGTTTGGGCTGGGTGGACTGGGATCGTTGGTCATCGGCACCGTGTTTGTGCTGGTCGCAGCGGCGCTCTGGTTTGTGCTGCGCCCGCGCTTGCTGGCAATGGCTGGGCTGGAGCAAGTGGAGGCGGGTCCCACCTTGTCGGACTTGCAACAAGAGTTGCCAGCCGCGCAACCTGTCGCGCGGGCCAAGCCACGTGAGGCGGATCAAGGTGCAGCAAAATCGGCGGTGCCGGTGGTGATCGACCATCGCATCTTCCGGGCCTATGACATTCGCGGTGTAATTGGCATGTCATTGGATGCCGGGGTCGCCGAGTTGATCGGTCAGGCGATTGGCTCGGTGATGGCCGACCAGGGCTTGGACAGCATCGTGGTTGGGCGCGATGGCCGCTTGTCGGGGCCGGATCTGTCCGATGGCCTGATTCGCGGCCTGCGCAAAGCAGGTCGTAATGTGATTGATATCGGCATGGCACCCACCCCGGTGGTGTATTTCGGCTGCTATCACTTGCGTACCGGTTGCGGTGTGGCCATTACCGGCAGCCACAACCCGCCGGATTACAACGGGTTCAAAATCGTGGTGGGGGGTGAAACGCTGTCCGGTGCCGCGATCAAGGATCTGCACGCACGCATTGCCGAAGACCGCATGTTGGAAGCTGACAGCGCTGGCGGTTTGGAGGAGCGCGATATCGGTGACGACTATGTGCAGCGCATCGCTGGCGATATCCAAATCGGTCAGCGTTTGAAAGTAGTGGTGGATGCCGGTAATGGCGTCGCCGGTGTGCTGGGCCCGCGCGTGCTGGAAGCCATCGGTGCCGAGGTCACTCCCCTGTTCTGCGATATCGACGGCACCTTCCCCAATCATCATCCTGACCCCAGCGAGCCCCACAATCTGGAAGCGCTGGTGCAGATGGTGCAGCGCCTGGATGCCGATCTCGGTATTGCCTTCGATGGCGATGGCGATCGCTTGGGCGTGGTCACCAAGTCCGGCAAAAACATCTTCCCGGATCGCTTGCTGATGCTGTTTGCCGCCGACGTGCTGGAACGCAACCCTGGCGCGGTGATTGTGTATGACGTCAAATGCACCGGCCGTTTGCCGATGCAAATCCTGCGTCACGGCGGCAGCCCGTTGATGTGGAAGACGGGGCACTCGCTGATCAAGAGCAAAATGCGCGAAGTCGATGCCGCATTGGCCGGCGAAATGAGCGGACATTTCTTCTTTGCCGAGCGCTGGTTTGGCTTTGACGATGGCATCTATGCGGCGGCGCGCTTGTTGGAAATTCTGGATACCCGTGGCGAAGTCCCCGAAGCGGTGTTCACGGCACTGCCTGACGGTATTTCCACGCCCGAAATCAAAGTCGAATTGCCCGATGGCGGCGACCCGCATGAGTTTGTCGAGCGCTTCCGGATGTCCGCCAGTTTTGAAGGTGGCCGCTTGACCACCATCGACGGGCTGCGCGTGGATTGGTCAGATGGTTGGGGCTTGGTGCGTGCCTCCAACACCACGCCGGTGCTGGTGATGCGCTTCGATGCCGACACCAATTCCGCGATGGCCCGCATCCAGCAGGTATTCCGCGATCATTTGCTGCGCCTCGAGCCGGAATTGCGGCTGCCGTTCTGATCCTAACCGCAAAGTGGCACTCCGGCTGCCACCAGGGTGGCTTAGCCTGCCGGCGATTTTGCGGCGGTGGGGGTGGCCGACGACGTTGCCGCAGGCGCTGCAGGTGCTGCCGCACTGGGCTCGGCCTTGGTTGGCTTCATCAGGCGATAACGCCGCAGGGAGTCTTCAAATTCACTCCCCAGTTCGGAGCGATCCTGCTGTTGCGCCAGCAAAATCTGGTTTTGCCGCAGCAAATCCGCATGTTGGGTTTGGATCGAATCGGCCAACGGCCTGGGTACCGGCGTGTTCGAGAGCTCTTTGTTGCCGGCTTGCCGCAGCAGGGAAATCAAACTTGACCGCAAGGTGGAGACGGTCAGGCGGCTGGATTTGATCGACTCATCCAGCAGCGCGGTGCGCTCGCCATAGGCGCGGCGCAGATCGCTTTCGGTCATGTAGGACTCGACCATGGCCAAGTCACGGCGTTTTTGCATGGCTTCGGCTTCTGCCTGCTGGCGGGCCAAGTCGGCGGCCTGAGCGGCGGCACTGCGTTCTTCCGAATTCAAGGTGCGGTCGATATGCGCTGTGGCCATGCCGCTTTTGATCGAGAATTCAGTGCGCGCACTGTCGGTGGCGGAGGCGGGCAGCGCGTCGCCACAGATCTTGCGGCCGGCGTCGTTCCAGCAGTAAATCTTCTTTTCGGTGTGTGGTGCGGTTTGCGCAGCCGCCATTGCCATCACCCCCAACAGGGCCATGGCAAGTGTGGAGCTCACGATGTGTCGATGCAGCGGCATGACGGCCCCCTGTGGCAGTCGATGAGCGTATCAGGCGATACCGTAGCGCGCACGGTAGGCGAGCAGAGCATCGCGATAAGTGGAAAGTTCGTTGCTTTCGCCAACAAACGCAAGCAGGTCACCCAAACCGGCCACCGCCACCACCGGAATCGCGTGCTCGTGGGCCACCGATTGCGCAGCAGATTCGGTAGCGTCTTCGCGCACCCGTTCCTGGCGGTCCAGTGCAATCACAATGCCTGCGGTGTGGCCGCCTGCGGCCGCAATAATGCCCAGCGCCTCGCGGATCGCAGTGCCGGCGGTGATCACATCATCCACGATCAACACACGTTTGCCGGTGAGGGTTGCACCAATCAGGTTGCCGCCTTCGCCGTGCGTCTTGGCTTCCTTGCGGTTGAACGCCAACGGTAGGTCGCGGCCACGACGAGCGTATTCGCATGCCAGTGCGGTGGCCAGCGGGATGCCTTTGTAGGCAGGGCCAAACAGCACATCAAATTGCAGGCCTGCCGCATCCATGGCATCGGCATAACAGGCCGCCAGTCCCGCTAACGTAGTGCCGGAATTGAATTGCCCGGCATTGAAGAAATACGGGCTGATGCGGCCAGACTTGAGGGTGAACTCGCCAAAGCGCAGCGCATCGGCGCGCAGGGCCAAGTCCAGGAAGCGGGAGCGATGGTCAGAAGTCGTATGCGTCATGCCGCAATTGTCCCATGTTGTAGCGCCAGCTGGCGGTGATGGCGGGTGGATCGGTTAGGCTTGGCCATTCTTCATCGATTTCATGTGCATGCGCATCCTCAGCTTCAACGCCAATGGCCTGCGGTCGGCCGCCAGCAAGGGCTTTTTCGAGTGGTTCAACACGCAGGATATCGACGTGTTGTGCGTGCAGGAAACCAAAGCCCAGGTGCATCAATTGACCGATGCCGCATTTCGGCCGGCCGGCTATCACGCATGGTTCAAGGATGCGCAGAAGAAGGGCTATAGCGGCGTAGCCATCTACAGTCGGCGCGCGCCCGACGACATCCGCACCGCGCTGGGCTGGGCACCATTTGACGAGGAAGGGCGCTATCTCGAAGC
>NZ_CALMPC010000111.1:0-10913 GCF_937872235.1 uncultured Thermomonas sp. | reverse complement strand
ACAGGAGTTAGTTAGACATGTCTAGCATGAAGAAGAACGTCCTCGCCGTTGCCCTGGTGGCCGGTCTGGGTTTGGCCGGCGCCGCTGCGGCCTACAACTACGGCACTTTGAAGCAGTCCGTTGCAAGCCCCTCCAACGATTCGTCCGATCCGGCCATCAATGCCGACTTGGCGACCCCGGAAAACGTGGCTTACCAGCTGCTGCTGGGCCCGAGCTACAACTACACCATGACTGAAGATCTGGTGTTTGACATCAACCCGCCGGACAACGCGGTGCAGACCACCACCGGCTTCACCGTTCGCGTGAAGTTGAACCGCAACAACTGCGTGGCCTCCGGCCTGCCTTACCCGCAGCCTGACACCACCTGCGCCGACACCGCCGATGGCGCACTGTTCGCAGGTGTGGCTCCGACGGATGTAAATGGTGGCGGTCTGACCGACGAACTGATCCTTGACCCAACGCTGTATGCCTATGGCTGGCGTGCACAGTTCGACGCATTCTATGACGGCAACCGTACCGCATCGGTTCGCATCATTCCGCCAGCAAATGGTGGCCCGAACCCGCCGAACCCCTCTGCCGGCGTTTTGCTGCGCTGGCGTAGTGCCAAGCTGACCTCGCTGAACGAGTTCGCGATGGGCACCATCGGCGGCGGTACCGACAAGGTGGACGCCGAGTTCTGGATGGTCAACGCCACCAACGACAGCCGTTACCAGGGCTCCACCACCAGCCGTACCATCCTGAAGCGCGTCAGCGGCGTCACCGCTTGCGCCGACCGGACCCGTTCGGAAGTGGACAAGTACATCGACGTGGCTGACGACTATACTGAAGATCAGCTGCCGAAGACCCTGTTCAGCTTCGACGGCAAGCTGGGCTCGGCCAATGACAACAACCTCGGCGGCAGCGTGACCGCTCCGAGCGATTATAACTCGCAGGTCATCAACCTGGGTGACGTCACCATCAACAACACCGGTGCCGGCAACTTCGTGTTCCTGGGTTCGGATACGTTCACCACCACCATCACCGGCAACGGTGGCGATGACTGGAATGCCTTCGACGACGCCGGCATCAATGACCGCGTGTACCTGATGTACGGCGGCACCGACTGCACCGACGGCACCCTGGTCACCCTGACCAATGCCGGCACCGGCGGTACCGTGTCCGGCAACCAGGTGAGCTTCACCTACACCGCAGCTGCGGCCAACCTGAACATGGCCACCGGTGCGTTCACCAACCGTCTGCGCGTGTGTGCGTTCCAGAACACCAACCGCGTGATCGACGACCATCCGAACCACGTCAACACCACGTTCTTCCGCGCCGGTGCAATCGCCACCCCGGCGTTCAACGACGACCACGCGGACCAGGTGTGCGACGTGCTGCCGCTGCGTTACAACGGCTCCACGATGGAAATCTTCACCATCAACCCGGGCAGCAACACCACCCAGCGCAGCTTCATCCGCCTGACCAACCGCAGCGCCACCGACGGTTACGTCTCGCTGGAAGGTATCGACAACAACGGTATGCACGGTGCCTCGCAGGTGCGCGTGTGGGTGCCGGCCGGTGCCTCGGTGCAGCTGAACTCCACCGATCTGGAAAATGGTACCGGCGGCGCGATCGGCGCTTGGGGTGCTCCGAGTGCTGGCAAGTGGCGCGCAGTCGTCACCGCCGAGTTCCCGGGCCTGGTCGCTTCCAGCCTGGTGAACAGCTCGTTGCCGAACGTGCTGACCAACGTCACCGACAGCGACACCCGTGGCGAGCAGTACCTGCGTGATTACGAAGAAGGCAACTTCTCCGTGCAGGCAGGTCAGCGTCCGTCCGACTTCAACCAAGAGTGGACCCCGGACTTCCACGGCAACGGTGGCTCCACCGGTGAGCCGGGCGGCCCGAACGGTGGTCAGGCTCCGGATGGCGGCCCGAGCGGCGGCCAGACCACGCCGGACGGCAACCCGGGTCTGTAATCGGGAAGTCGGTTTCATCGCTTCAAATCACGGGTGGCCTTCGGGCCACCCGTTTTTTTTGTGCCTTTGGCAGCCATGGGAACTTGCCCTGGCGCGGCTACAATGGCAGTTCAATTTTGATTGCAGCCCCCATGTCAGCGGACTTTCCACTCGCCCATTCGCAGCCGGTCATCGTGGTCAAGGATGTCTGCAAAACGTTCCGGATCTGGGCCAGCCCCGCGCAACGCTTGATTGCCCCCGCCCTGCATCGCGCAGGCACTGCGCTGGCGATTGCATCACCCAGCTTCGCGCAGCGCTTGCATGCCTCTGCGCAGCGCAGGCTGCACGTCCATGAAGCCCTGCACGACATCAGCTTCAGCCTGCAGCGTGGGCAGGCGCTGGGCATCATCGGTTTGAATGGCAGCGGCAAAAGCACCCTGCTGCAAATCATTGCCGGGGTCTTGCCGGCCAGCTCGGGGACGGTGTACACCCACGGCCGTGTGGCGGCGCTGCTTGAACTGGGTTCGGGCTTCAACCCCGATCTGACCGGGCGTGAAAACATCTACATCAATGGTGCGATTCTGGGCCTGAGCAGCGCACGCATCGACACCCTGTTGAGCGACATCATCGCGTTCGCCGACATTGGCGATTACATCGACCAACCGGTCAAGACCTATAGCTCAGGCATGGCGGTACGGCTGGCGTTTTCGGTGCAGGTGCATGTGGAGCCCGACATCCTGATCGTGGACGAGGCGCTGGCGGTGGGCGATGCCGCATTCCAAGCCAAGGCCATGACCCGTATCCAGGAAATCCTGGCGCGCGGCACCACCCTGCTGTTTGTCGGCCATGACCTCAATGCGGTGCGCACCTTTTGCCAGCACGCCATCTTGCTGGAGCAGGGCCGCATGGCGATGCTGGGTGCCCCCGAGGAAGTGATCGAGGAGTACTTGTTCCGTGTGCATGCCAAGGCCCAGGCAGCAGGGCTTGCACCTCCGATTCGCACCGCACAGGGATTTCGCTGCGAAGACGGTGGTGTATTGGCCCTGCAGTTTGCCAATGGCATGCAACATTTGGCCCTGGGTTTCGATGCGCCATTCCAGGTTTGCGTTGCGCTGGAAGTGGATCCCGGGCTGGCTGATGTCGCCTGTATCCTGGATATCCTGGATGAGCATGGCGTACCGCTGAGTGGCCGCCGCATTCGCCTGCCGCCGCGCACACCGCAGCAACCGCACGTGCGAATACAGGTGGAGTTTCGTGCGCAATTGGCGCACGGGATTTACCGCATTCGGGCACGACTCGTGCAAGCACCCGATCTGCACCAGCACCATCGCCGCGTGCTGTGCCGACACGAATCCGACTTGTCGTTCGAGGTCATCGACAACTCAATCGAGCGCTTCAATGGCCTGTTCCCGTTGCCTGCCGACGTGCAGGTGCAGGTGTTGCCCGGCAATGACCAACACCCCGGCTGAGCCACGCATCGCGTTTTTGATTGGTGGCGTGCAAAAGGCCGGCACCAGCGCGCTGGCGCAGTACTTGTCTGCGCACCCGCAATTGCGCTTGCCATACAACAAGGAAGCGCATGTGTTCGATGCCGAAGACTTTGATGACGGCGCAGACACGGCGGCCATTGATGCGCGGTTTGCCCCCCTGTTCACTGCCGATGCCGGCACTGCCGATACCGCCGCTACGCTGCATGGCGATGCCACGCCGATCTCGTTGTTTCTGCCGCAATGTCTGCCGCGCATCACCCGCTACAACCCTGCACTCCGCTGGATTGTGCTGCTGCGCGAACCGGCCGAACGTGCGCTCTCGCATTACCGCATGGAGCGCGCGCGCGGCTGGGAACACTGGCCGCTGTGGCCGGCCATGTTGCTGGAGCGTTGGCGCTTGCGCCTGGACCGCGATCCACTCGCAACTGACTCGCATCACCGCCGCCACAGCTACCGCGCACGCGGCGACTACGCGCAGCAATTGGACCGGCTGTACGCACAGTTCCCGTCACAGCACGTGTTGCTGCTGCGCAGCGAGCAACTGCGTACCCAGCCTGCGACCTGCGTGGCACAGGTGTGTGCATTTCTGGGGGTGCCCGCGCCACCTGCAAACATCGACTACGCGCCCGTTTTTGTCAGTAACACCCCACCGCCCGCCCGCAACAGCCTGACCATGCGTCTGCTACGCTGGCTGTTGCGGCGCGAACGCCGCGCCCTGCGCGAACGCTACGGGATTACGTTCGACTGATACGGACGCGTCAGCGCGCGCGGCGGCGCAGGTAATCGAGCAGGTCGATGCGGGTAATCAGACCAAGAAACTGTTCGCCATCCATCACGATGGCCACATGGCCACGATCAAACACCGGCAACAGCGCTTCGATCGGTGCGCGCATGTTGACCTTGTCCAACCGCGCCACCATCGCCGCCGACACCGGATCGGCAAACCGCGCTTCATCGCCATACACATGCAGCAATACGTCGGACTCATCCAGCATGCCCACGATGCGCGTGCCCTGCATCACCGGCAGCTGCGAGACATCGCTGGCCTGCATCCGTTGCCATGCCAGGCTCAACGCGTCTTCGGGGGACACCACGATCATGTCCTGCCCGGCAAATGGACGTGGTATCAGGTCACGCAGGTCTCCGTGCGTCGGCCCGCCGGCGGCCTCGGGGAGGCCGCGCAACGCGTTCTGCATGCCCTGCCGAGCCGTTTCCAGCCACTCTTGCAACTGCGTCGGCGTGAGTGCTTCGCGCTGCGCCAAGTCCTGCAAGGTCGTCGTGCCCTGCAACAGCTCCAGCACGCATGCCAATTTTTGGTGCAGTGGGGTGGGGTTTTTTTGTTCGCTCATCGCAACACCGCAGTTTCCAGCGACAGGTTCCAGTGCTCAGGGTAGCATCCGGGTGTCGCTGTCTTGGCACTGGAGTGGCATATCCATGCCAAGGCCAGATCGTGCGCAGCTGCGCCTATCCCGATCTGACCATCGGCGCAGCCGCAGGGATGGCAGCGCCTTGCAACGCCGCCACCCCTGTCCGCGCTTAGTGCGCGCGATCGTACATCTGCAACAAGCGTTGCTTGGCTACCAATTTTTCGCGTTTCATCATGCCAAGGGTGTTGTCGTCCAACGGCAGCACACCCAGTTCCGCATCCATGACTTGGCGGTCGAGTTCGCGGTGGCGATAGAACAGCTGCCGGAACTCGGTATTGGCTTTCATCAACGTTTCGATTTCAGCCTGTGATTGCCCTTCAAACATGGAAACCTCCTGCGTCAACAAATTGCTTCGGGCGGGTGCCCGAAGGCGTGGGGATGGCAACCCAAGGTTGCCGGGGATTGCGCAGCCAGCAGTACGCCGGTTGCGAATACGCGCCAACAAAAACGCCCCGGCGCTGGGCGGCACGGGGCGTCTTCGAATTTGAATTCAACGTTTGCTGCCGACACCGGAACCCGAAACACTGGCCCAGTACGACCGCGCAACTGGCTTGCGGCGGCGATCTCCGGGTTGTCGAACGGGTGCTGCATCGGCCGGTCTCCGGCCAGATGGGGGTGGCAACATCAAACCATCTGGTGGCTTGACGCTACGCCTGCCAGCGCGACTTGGCAAGCCCCCATCGACAGTATTGATTAAGATTCAGCCCCCCCGGAAAGAACATAACCAATTGATTTTATTTCACTTTTGAAATCACGACCTCGACCCGGCGATTTTTTGCACGGCCCGCCGCGGTGCGATTGTCGGCCACCGGCGCGGCCGCGCCCTTGCCTTGCGAGCTGATTTGGTTACGGCTGACCCCTGCCGCCACCAAGCTCGCCCGCACCTGCTGTGCACGCCGCTCCGAAAGCGACTGGTTGGCCGCAGGCTTGCCCTGATTGTCGCTGTAGCCGATCACTTGCACGCTGCCGCTGGGCATTGCCGCCAGGTACATCCCCAGCGCCTTGAGGCTGGCGCTGCCAGCCTTGGTCAGCTGTGCCTGCCCACCGGCAAACACATCACCTGCCAGCGTGTATACGTCACCACGGGCATCCTGTTTCATCGGCGGCAGCTTGGCCCCGGCCACCAACTCGGCCTCCTTGCGCGCCAGAGCAGCTTCTTTGGCGCGTGCCGCATCCACCTTGTCCTGTTGCTCCACTTGGGCACCATCCAGCACCGCTTCGGCCTGCGCGGCCTGGGCGCGTGCACGCGCCGCGTCTTCGGCCTGGATTTGTGCCTGCAAGCGCAACTGCTCAGCCTCCGCCATGGCGCGGTCGGCGTCGCGCCGGCTGGCCTCCACACGCAGCTCGCTGCGCTCGCTGGCCAAGCGCTCCAGCGCACGCTTGGCCGCTTCGATACGGGCTGCTTGTTCGGCAATCCCTACCCGACGCTCGGCCAGCGCCATTGCCGCAGGCAAATTGCGGCGCGATACGGTCGCCAGCGCGGTCACTGCCTGCTGCGCTTGCAGGCGTTCGTACTGTGCAAACGGGTTGAGCCGGATATCCGCCTCCAGCAGTTGCAGGCGCTGTTCGGGGGTACCGGTGGGTACCACGATATCCAGCGGATTGGCGCTGGCCGGCGTGGGTTCCAGTTTCAGGCGCGCTTGCAAGCCGGCGACTTCGGCTTGCTGTTGCTGCAAATCGGCTCGCGTACGGGCAGCGGCACTGCGTACCCGCGCCAGATCTGCATCGGCAGTGGCGGTAACGGCGGCATCCCGCGCCTCATCATCACGCCCCCGCGCCATCGCCGCCTGCGCGCGCTGCAAACCCGTGCGCGCGTTGGCCAATGCGTCGGCGGCGTATTGGTCGGCATCGGCCGCGTCGGCGCGATTGACCGCTTGTTGCGCGGCATCCAGTTCGGCGGTGGGCGGCGGCAAACTGGCGCAACCGCTGATCAACAAGGAGCCACACAGCAGTGGGGCATACAGGGACGCCGGAATTTGTGCGAAGCTTGAGCGCATGGGAGGTCGCATCTCGTGACGAAATCGCGACCATTGTGGGAATCTGGCGTCGGGCTTGCAACGCCAGGCACGGCAACTTGGGGAAACAGTATGGATATCAGCCACTATTTCAAGCTGATGGCGGAGAAAGATGCCTCGGACATGTTCCTGTCCACTGGCGCACCGATCAGCATCAAGATGGAAGGCGTGTTGCAGCCGATGAGCGACGCCACCCTGACCGCTGGCGAATGCAAAATGATTGCCTATTCGCTGATGGACAGCGCGCAAATTTCTGAATTCGAGCGCGAAAAAGAATTGAACATGGCGATCTCGGTGCCCGGTAGTGGACGCTTCCGTGTCAACGTGTTCCAGCAACGCGGCGAAGTGGGCATGGTGATCCGTACCATCCGCAGCATCATTCCTACCATCGAAGACTTGCAGCTGCCGCAGGTGTTGAAGGACATCATCATGGCCCCACGCGGGCTGGTGCTGATCGTCGGCTCCACCGGCTCGGGCAAGTCCACCACGCTGGCCTCGATGATCGACTACCGCAACACCACCAGCACCGGCCATATTCTGACCATTGAAGACCCGATTGAATATTTGCATCGGCACAAGCGCTCGGTGGTCAACCAGCGCGAGGTAGGCCTGGATACGCATAGCTTCCACGCCGCACTGAAGAACGCGATGCGCGAAGCGCCCGATGTGATCCTGATTGGCGAAATCCGCGACGAGGCCACGATGGAAGCGGCGATTGCTTTCGCCGAAACCGGGCATATTTGCCTGGCCACGTTGCACTCCAACAACGCCGACCAGACCATCGAGCGCATTCTCAATTTCTTCCCTGAAGGCGCGCACAAGAACGTGCTGATGAACTTGGCGCTGAACCTGAAAGCGGTGGTCAGTCAACGCCTGGTGCTGGGCGTGGATGGCCGCCGACTACCGGCCACCGAGGTGCTGATCAACACCCCGATGATCCGCGACTTGCTGCGTCGCGGGCAGGTGCACGAGGTCAAGATGGCGATGGAAGAATCCCTGCAAGATGGCATGCAGACCTTCGACCAGTGCCTGTTCCGGCTCTACAAGGAAGGTCGGATCGAAATGGAAGAAGCGTTGAAGGCCGCCGATTCACGCGATGGTTTGGCGCTGAAATTCCGCTTGTCGGAAGGCGCCAGTGGCGATCACGACCCCTACGCCGACGTGTTTGCCGCGCACTGAGGTTGCGGGCTTCAGCGGGGTGCGTCCGGTTGATTTTCCGGGCGCGCCGCATCGAACGCCGGCAATTGCAAACAGGTCTGTTCGATTCGCTCGATCGTCGGATAATCCGCCATCGTGATCCCGAAGCGACGTGCGTTGTACACCTGCGGCACCACGCAGCAGTCGGCCAGGCTAGGCACATTGCCCTCGCAATAATCACCGGTGGACGGATGCCCGGCCAGCATGGCCTCCAGTGCGGCAAAGCCGTCCATGATCCAATGCTTGACCCATTGCTCACGCTCGAGTGCAGGCAGGCTCCATTCGTGCTCGAAGTACTGCAACACCCGCAGATTATTGAGCGGGTGGATATCGCAGGCGACCAACTGCGCCAAGGCGCGCACCCGTTGCCGTTCGCGGGCGGTGGCCGGCAGCAATGGCGGGGTTGGCCAGACTTCGTCCAGATATTCCAGGATCGCAAGTGATTGGGTGAGCTGACGCTGACCATGTTTCAAGGTCGGCACCAGTTCTTGCGGATTGATCTGCCGGTAGGCCGCAGTATGTTGCTGACCACCGTCCTGCACCAAATGCACAGGTACGGTGGTGCAGGCCAAGCCTTTCAAATTCAGCCCAATGCGCACCCGATACGCCGCACTGGAACGCCAGTAGGAATACAGCAGCAAGGATTCGCTCATGGCGACACCTTAGCGCGATGGCAGCCGTGTACTGCCACCGCTGGCACCGCTGCCACGACCGTCCAACCGATTGCCATCAAGGCGCTGGCTGGTGTTCGATGCGCTGTTCGATTGCGCCAAAAATGCTGGCGCCGGCACGGTCAAGCACTTCAATCCGCACCACATCGCCAAACGCCATGAACGGCGTGCTGGGCTTGCCATCGCGCAAGGTTTCCACGGTCCGCTGCTCGGCAAAACACGAGGCCCCCAGACTGGTGTCCTCATTGGCCACCGTGCCAGAACCCACCAGGGTGCCGGCCGACAATGGCCGCGTTTTTGCGGCATGCGCGACCAATTGTGCAAAGTTGAACTGCATGTCCACGCCCGCTTCCGGTGCGCCAAACCAGACACCGTTGATGTGGGTGAGCATCGGCAGATGCAGTTTGCTGTCCTGCCACGCATCGCCCAACTCATCGGGCGTCACCAACACCGGGCTTAACGTGCTGCGCGGTTTGGACTGCAAGAAGCCGAAGCCTTTGGCCAACTCCGGTGGAATCAGATTGCGCAGCGACACATCGTTGATCAAGCCAATCAACTGGATGTGCCCGGCCGCCTGTTCTGCGGTCACCGCCATCGGCACATCATCGGTGACGATGACCACTTCGGCTTCCAGATCGATGCCGTAGTCTTCGCTGACCACGCGCACCGGGTCACGCGGGCCATTGAAGCCGGCACTGACCGCTTGGTACATCAGCGGATCCACATAGAAACTTTCCGGCACCTGCGCGCCACGCGCACGTCGCACGCGCTCGACATGTGGCAAATATGCACTGCCATCGACAAATTCATACGCACGCGGCAGTGGTGCGGCCAATGCGTGCATGTCCAGCGCGAAGGCAGCATTGGCCGTGCCGGCATTGAGTGCTTCCGACAGCGCGTTGAGGCGCGGCGCGGTGTTCTCCCAGTCCTCCAGCGCTTGTTGCAGGGTCGCGGCAATGCCGGTGGCTCGCACCGCCTGCGACAAATCACGCGACACCACTATCAAGGTGCCGTCGCGCCCACCTTCTTTGAGAGACCCCAGTTTCATGAACACCTCGCCTGCTGCGTAATGGTTGCAATTGTAACTTCATCCGTCATGAACGACAGCGCGGGGCTACCGCTTGGAGGCTTCTCGGCAACATGAATGTTGCCGAGAAGCCTCCAAGGATGGATTCACGGCATGTCCGACAAAGGGGAGCCCCGCGCTGTCCACGCGATTGGACTGGGTTTGGTGATGGCACTAGCCCCCCAAAAAACCCGCCGCCCGCAACGTCAGCACCAGCGTATCGCGATGCCCGGCAACACCGTGCAACGGCTGAATGGGGGTCGATTCGTGGATCACCCGCGCATCGTCCATCAACAATAATGACCACGGCTGATCCAGCGTAAAGCGCTGACCATTCGGGCCATGCGCATCAAACACCCGGGTCTCCCCCCCCTTGATCGCATGTCGTGCAACCAGCAGCACCGCCACGAAATCCACGCCATCACGATGCGCGCCTTCCGGCGTAGGCCGGCCTACGCCATCACTGGTGTCGATCCGGAATTGATGTGCTTCCACATGCCAGCGTGGCACCGGCCGCTGCGCGCTGCATACCCGCGCCAGCGCCAGAATCAGCGCCGACCACGCCGCTTGCCGCACGGTCTCGGGCAACACCGGTTCAAACCAGCGTTCCATCCCACCGTGCAGTGCGTTGTATTCCACCGGCTGCCAATGCATCCGGTGTGGCACCTGCTGCAACTGATCGTCTTCAGCAATAAAACACGCATGCCGTCGTTTGCGATAGCGACCGCCATCTTTCAGATAACGATCAAGGCATAAAGACTCCCACGACGGCTCAAGCGCCTGCAACGCGGACAACGGCACACCCGCCAACGCCGCTACATCCGCTGCCGCCAACACGACATACCCGCGCTGATGCAGCACACGATCCAAATCAGGCAACGCGATGGCAGGGGGTGCGAAAGCAGTGACAGGCGACATCAGACAACTCCGGGCAAGCGCTGCATTGTCGCACCGCTAACACGCACGCAAAACAAAACTCGCCTTGGGTGGGTCAACTTTGTCCAGCCGATGGCTGGAAAACAGGGGTCAGAGTCGACTTTCTCGGGCTTTCCCTAAAGGGAAAACAGGGGTCAGAGTCGACTTTCTCGGGCTTTCCCTAAAAATTCGACTCCG
>NZ_CALMPC010000110.1:0-3474 GCF_937872235.1 uncultured Thermomonas sp. | reverse complement strand
CCACATCGGCATCCAGCGTGCCGCTTTTGATCGATGCAATCCGCTGCCCGGCATCGCGCGGGGAATCAAAGCCAGCGCTTTGCAACAGCACGCGCTCGCCTTGCACCAGCTTGAAGTAGAACTTGCCATCGGCATCCCGGTATTGCTTGAAGCTGGGCACCTCGGTATCGACAGATTTTGGGGGATTGCCGGCAGCGCTGGCCAGCACCACCTGCGACAAATCGCGCAGCCCCACCGCTTCGCGCAGGCGGCTGATCGCCGGCGTTGCATAGGCCGTGCGCAAGCGCGCTGCGCCGTCGCACAAGATGGCTTCAATCTCGCCGGGCTTGGCCATCAGAGCTTCATAGCGTTCGCGCAGCGGGGTGATTTCGGCATCAATTTTTTCGAACAGTGCTTGCTTGGCTTCACCCCACGCGATCCCATCTGCAAACGCTTGCGCGAATGCCGCGGTGTCGTCCTTGCTGGCGAAAGCCTGGTACAACTGGAACAGCGCCGAGCCTTCGGTACTCTTGGGCTCGCCCGGTGCGCGCGAGTCGGTGAGGATGCCGGCGATGCGTTTTTTCAATTCTGCACGCGGCACGAACATCGGGATCGTGTTGTCGTAGCTCTTGCTCATCTTGCGGCCATCCAGGCCTGGCAAGGTTGCCACGTTGTCGTCCACCAGCGCTTCCGGCAGGGTGAAAAATTCATCGCCGTAGATGTGGTTGAAACGCTGACCAAAATCGCGTGCCATTTCAATATGCTGCACCTGGTCGCGCCCCACCGGCACTTTGTGCGCGTTGAAAATCAGGATGTCGGCGGCCATCAGCACCGGGTACATGAACAGGCCGGCGGTGATACCGGCATCGTCGTCTTCACCTTCGGCGCGGTTCTTATCCACCGCCGCTTTGTAGGCATGCGCACGATTGAGAATGCCCTTGCCGGCCACACACGTGAGCAACCATGTCAGCTCCGGAATTTCAGGGATATCCGACTGCCGATAGAACCATACCTTGGCCGGATCCAGGCCGCAGGCCAGCCACGCCGCGGCGATCTCCAAGGTGGAACGCTGCGTGCGCGCCGGATCTTGCGCCTTGATCAGGCTGTGGTAGTCGGCGAGGAAATAAAAACTCTCGGCATTGGCCGCACGTGCGGCGGCAATCGCCGGACGGATGGCGCCGACATAGTTGCCAAGGTGGGGGGTGCCGGAGGTGGTGATGCCGGTCAGGACGCGGGTCTTGCTCATGCGGGGCTGCGCTTGTCATGCGAAATCAATCGCCATTCTAAAGGTACAGACCTCAAGACATCGGGTTAACCCCGTTTTGCGGCGCCATGCGTTGACCGTCTTGCAGCGCACCCCTTGCGCCTCTGGAGACCGCCATGTTTCGCCCACTTGCACTCGCCCTTGCCCTTGCCGCATCCACTGCATGCAGCTTGCCCGCCCACGCCCGCGACATCGTCACGCTGGGCGTGGTGGATCGAGACAGCGGACAAACCCTGCCCGAATACCCATTTCGTGGCCAACATTGGGTCGCCGGCGTGCCCGGCCACCGCTACGCGGTGCGGCTGACCAATACCAGCGGCGAGCGCGTGCTGGTGGTGTTGTCGGTGGATGGCGTGAACGCAGTCAGCGGGCAGACCGCCGCACCCTCGCAAGCCGGTTATGTGTTGGGGCCGTGGGAGTCCGCCGAAATCGCCGGCTGGCGCAAATCGCTGGATGACATTGCCCAATTCGTATTCACCGACCTGCCCGATAGTTATGCCGCGCGCACCGGTCGCCCGGCCAATGTGGGAGTGGTGGGAATCGCGGTGTTTCGTGAATATCAGCCGCCCCGCCCGCAATATGCACCGCCGCTGGCCGCGCAAGAACAAGCACGCGACAGCATGGCCAAATCCATGCCGGCACCGGCTCCACCCGCTGCCGCCAACCGCGCGATGGCAGAGGCCGATGCGATGCCACAACAACTGGGCACGGGCCACGGTCAGCGCGAATGGGCACCGGTGGGGCAAACCTCGTTTCAACGGATGAGCACACGCCCGCAGCAAGTCAGCCAAGTGCGCTATGACGATGTGAATGCACTGGTGGCGATGGGGGTAATGCCGCCCCCGTATGCACCGTATGCACGAACGTCACCACGCGCATTTCCGCAAGGGTTTGTGGCGGATCCGCCACGCTGGTAATAAGTCCAGGCAGTCCTCCCCATGTCATTGGGGAGGACTGGTTTGTGGGCACTTATGGCCGCGCCCATCGGTGCTCCTACTTTTTGCCGGATGCGTCTTCGATTTTTTCGCCGACTTTCTTGATGTCCTTACCTGCGCCATTCACGGTATTGCAGGCGGTCAAGGCGGCACTGGCGAACACGGTCAACAACAGCAGGGCAAATAAGCGTTTCATGGAAGCCTCGTGACGGGGTGGAAAACCACATTAAACCGCGTCCCCGCTAAAACTGCACATGAACGCGCATCAATCGCGCATCAGGGTCGATTTGCCAAACAGGCTTTCCACCAGATCCACCGCCAGCTTGGCGGTGGCATTACGGCGATCCAATGCGGGGTTGATTTCGACCAGATCCAGCGACCCCAGGCAGCCGCTATCGGCCACCATTTCCATGATGAGTTGCGCTTCGCGGTAGTTCACGCCGCCGGGCACACGGGTGCCGGTGCCGGGGGCAATCGCTGGGTCGAGCATGTCCACATCAAAGCTGACGTGCAGATGGGTGTTGGCATCCATACCTTCCAATGCTTCTTCCATCGCACGGCGCATGCCAACTTCGTCGATATAACGCATGTCATAGATATCCAGCCCGTGCTCTTGCACCAAACGCTTCTCGCCCGGGTCCACCGAACGGATGCCGATCTGGCGCACTTGGTCCGGACTGATGGCCGGCGTGATCCCGCCAAACCCGGTTAACACCGTCGGCCCCATGCCGCACAGGCAAGCCACCGGCATGCCGTGAATATTGCCGCTGGGGGTAAGCTCGTGGGTATTGAAATCGGCATGCGCATCCAGCCACAACACACGCAACTGTTTACCCATGCTGCGGCAATGCGCGGCCACCGCCGCGATCGAACCAATCGCCAGGCAATGGTCACCGCCCAGCAAAATCGGCATCCGCCCGGCTTGCAGCTCACGGGTGGACACATCAAACACGCTACGATTCCACGCGGTGACTTCATCCAAATGCCGATAGCCATCGACCGGCGCACTGACCGGATTGCGTGGGCCACTGACATCGCCTACGTCACGCACATCCACGCCGCGGGCGGCAATGGCATCCACCAACCCTGCCACACGCAAAGCCTCCGGCCCCATGGATGCGCCACGCTTGGACGCGCCGATATCCGTAGGAACACCGAAGATGGACACCGGTGGATAGCTACGCTGCATACGAAAACCCCATGAATGCGCCGCCTGCGGCTCTGGCGCAAGCTGGGCGTACTGGTGCCGCTTGTCCGAATCGAACGGACGACCTACCGCTTACAAGGCGGTTGCTC
>NZ_CALMPC010000109.1:0-6632 GCF_937872235.1 uncultured Thermomonas sp. | reverse complement strand
GGCGAGGGGTGGTCGCGGCGGGAGTGAAGTGCCGCCAGCACTGCGGGTGTGGTGGGGGCGTTGCCCAGCGCGATGGCGATATTGCGCAGCCAGCGTTCATGCCCGCTGCGGCGGATGGCGCTGCCTTCGCTGCGGCGCAGGAATTCGTCTTCTTCCCAGGCAAACAGGTCCACCAGGCTGGCGTTGTCGAGGTCATTGCGGACGCGGAAGTCCGGCTCGTCGCTGCGTTTGGCGAATTTGTTCCACGGACAGACCAACTGACAGTCATCGCAGCCGTAGATACGGTTGCCTATCAGTGGGCGCAACGCTTCGTCGATGCTGCCTTCATGTTCGATGGTGAGATAAGAAATGCAGCGGCGCGCATCCAGCCGATAAGGCGCGGTGATCGCGCCGGTGGGGCAAACATCGATACAGCGCGTGCAGCTGCCGCAATGCGCGCTGGCGGGCGGGTCGATGGGCAGAGGAATATCGACAAACAATTCACCCAGAAAAAACCAGCTGCCACCGTGTTTGTCGATCAAGCAGGTGTGTTTGCCAATCCAGCCCAGCCCGGCATTGCGCGCCAACGCGCGCTCCAATACGGGCGCAGAATCGGTGAAGGCACGGTGGCCGAATGGGCCGATTTCCGCCTGCACGACCTCCGCCAATTTTTGCAGGCGGTTGCGCATCAGCTTGTGGTAGTCGCGGCCCAGCGCGTAGCGCGCCACGTAGGCGCGTTCGTGCGCGCGCAGGTTGGCCCATGCGGCGTCGGGGTCCTTGCCGTAATCCAGGCCCACCGAAATCACCCGCAAGGTGCCGGGCAGCAATTCGGCAGGCCGCGCACGCAGCGTGCCGTGGCGGGCCATCCATTCCATCGAGCCGTACAAGCCTTGCTGCAACCAATCCAGCAGATGTGCTTCGTCTTCACCCAGTTCGATGCCGGAAATTCCCACACGCTGGAAGCCAGCCGCATGGGCAAGTTTGCGGATACGCTGCGCCAGTGCGTTGTAGTCGGGTGTGGACATGGCGCAAATTATAGGTCTGCGCCGCGTTGCCACCCCGGAGTCCTTCGATGCATAGCCCGTATCCACTGTTTGATCCTGCGGCACTGCGCGAAATGGAAGCACGCGGCGCGCATTATTTTGATGGCGATGCCTTTGCATTGATGGCGCGTGCCGGGCAGGCCGGTTGGCGCTGCCTGCTCAAGCATTGGCCGCAGGCACTGCGGATTGTGGTGGTGTGCGGGCCGGGCAATAACGGTGGCGATGGCTATGTGCTGGCGCGGCATGCGCACACTGCGGGGCGTACGGTACGTGTGGTGCAGCTCGCGCCACCTGCAACCCCATTGGCACAGCGGGCATGCGCGGAGTATGTCGAAGCGGGTGGCGCGTTTGGCCCTGCATTGGGTGATTGCGATGTGATTGTCGATGCACTGTTCGGCATTGGCCTGTCGCGTCCGTTGGATGCGGTCACTGCGGCACATATCGACGCGATCAATGCGCATCCCGCCAAGGTGTTGTCACTGGATGTGCCCAGTGGCATCGATGCGCGCAACGGGCATGCGGTTGGCATGGCCATCCTGGCCGATGTGACGGTGCAATTCCTCGCCCGGCACCGTGGCTTGCGCACCGGCATGGCCTTGGATCATTGCGGGAAATTGGAGTTGGCGGGATTGGACTTGCCCGAGGCATTGTGGACGGGCATTGCACCGTCGGCGCTGGCGTTTCGTGCCGATGCCTTGCACGAGTGTTTGCCGCTGCGGCCGCGCAATGGCCACAAAGGACGCAATGGCCATGTGCTGTGCATCGGCGGCGAACATGGCAGTGGTGGTGCGATTGTCTTGGCCGCGCAAGCCGCGTTGCGCACGGGGGCCGGTTTGGTCAGTGTGGCGACGCGTGCCATGCATGTGCCAGCGCTATTGGCGCGCTGCCCGGAAGTGATGGCGCATGCGGTGGAAAGCAGTGCCGAGTTGCTGCCATTGTTGGCACGTGCCGATGTGATTGCCATTGGCCCCGGTTTGGGCCAGGGCGAGTGGGGCCGGGCGATGCTGGCCGCTGTGCTGCACGCGCTCACGCCGCGGGTGCTGGATGCCGATGCGCTCAATCTGCTGGCCGCATCTGCCACGACACTGGGCGAGGACGACATCATCACCCCGCATCCAGGCGAAGCCGCACGCTTGTTGGCAACCACCACGACGGATATTCAAGCCGATCGCTTTGCGGCAGCCACTGCCTTGCAGGACAAGTTCGGCAGCAGCGTGGTACTGAAAGGTGCGGGCAGCCTGGTGCAAGCGGCGGGCAGCGTGCCGGCGGTGATTGGCGCCGGTAATCCCGGCATGGGCGTGGGCGGCATGGGCGATGTGTTGACCGGCGTGATTGCAGCCTTGCGCGGGCAAGGTTTTGCAGCACCAGCGGCGGCCACCATCGGCGCACTGCTGCATGCCGCCGCCGGCGATGCGGCCGCATTGGACGATGGCGAGCGCGGCTTGTTGCCCAGTGATTTGCTGCCTTGGCTGCGCAGATTGGCCAATCCAGTGCGACGGTAATGTCGCTGATTCACGCCGCCTCCCTCTATGGATTCGAGGAATCGCTCTCAACTCATGTTGCGTCGCAGCCGATGAGATGCCGCTGTGCTCAAATGGCGTTTCAGATCCGAGGGCCGACGGTTGAATACTGCTGAACACGATGCGGGCCTGATCCTGCTGCGCGCCAGCCGGCTGGAGGCGTTGCTGGAACCACTGGAATCCCTATTGGCGCAAACGCGGCCGGTGCACCCGCTGGCCCCGCAGACGGTGATCGCCGCGCATCCCGGCATGAAGCAATGGCTGGCCGGCGCACTGGCACGGCAGGTGGGCGCAGGCCGCATCGTTGCCAATCTGGATGTGCAATTGCCCAGCACTTGGCTGGACCGGCTTTCGGCCGATCTACTGGACGCACGCGCGGTGGCCCTGCCGAATTACCGCCGTGGGCATCTGCGCTGGACCCTGCACGCGATGCTGGGCGATCCGTCCGCGCATGGCGTCACCGACCCACGCGTGCTGTCCTACCTGGACGCTTCGGCCAGCGCCGATGAGCGCGCTCTGCGCCGCTTCCAACTGGCCGACCGGCTGGCGCGGGTGTTCTCGCAGTACCTGGTGTATCGCAGCGACTGGCTGCAGGCCTGGGAGGCGGGCAAGCACGCCTTCGCCACCGCCAAGCATGGCGATGCGGCGTTGAGGGCACTGGAATCGGCCTGCCTCGCGCCGCTCTGGCAGGCGGTCGTCACAGCGCTGGGTGAGCATCGCGGCCGCTTGGTCGATGCGCTGGTCTCGGCACTGCAGGCGGATCCCGCGCCGCGCGCGCCGCTGCACGTGGTGGGTCTGTCGCACCTGCCGCCGGCGGAACTGTCGGTGCTGCGGGCCTATGCGCGCCGTGCGCCGGTATTCCTGTACGTGCCCGATCCCTGCCGCGAGTACTGGGGCGGCCTGCACAGGGCGACGGGGCAGGGCGGCTGGCGCAAGCCCGATGCGTCCGGTTGGCAAGCCTTCCGCGATGACGAACAGGCGCGCTTCGACGATCCCGATGCGCTCGACTGGCGCGAGCAGGGCCACCCGCTGCTGGCGCGCTGGGGACGCCTGGGCCAGCACTTCTTCGCCGCCCTGGTGGACGATGAGCTGCGCGAGGACATCCGCCATTGGCAGGACGACGGCGCCGGCACGCCGCCCGATCGACTGGCGCGCCTGCAGGACAGCATCCGCCGCTTGCAGCCGGAGTTGCTGCAGGAGGATGCGGTCGCCGCCAATGCCACGGCCGATCCCAGCCTGCGCATCCACGCCTGCCACACCCGCCAGCGCGAGCTCGAAGTGCTGCGCGATGCGCTGCTGGATGCCATCGATAAAGCGGGGGTGCGTCCCGGCGATATCGCGGTGATGGCGCCCGACATCCAGGCCTACCTGCCGTTGATCCCGGCGGTGTTCGGTGAGCCGGGCTCCGCGCGCGAGCGGCTGTTGCCCTACCACCTCGCCGACGTGCCCGTCGCCCGCAGTCATCCGCTGTTTGCCGTGTTCGACACCCTGCTGGGGCTGGGCGCATCGCGCATCACCGCGCCCGAGGTGGTGGACCTGCTGGGCGTGGCGGAGGTGCGCGCCGCCTTGGGACTGGATGCGGGCGATGCCGATATCCTGGTCGAATGGCTGCGCAACAGCCGCGTGGCCTGGGCGCTGGACGCTGCGCACAAGCAGGCACTGTCGCTGCCGGCGCGCGCCGAGCACAGCTTCGCCTGGGCGATGGACCGGCTGCTGGCCGGCTACCTGATGGCCGACGTGCCGGGCGGGATCGATCCGCAGCCGGTCACGCTGCCCGATGGCACCGCACTGCTGCCACTGGCCGGCATCGAAGGCCCGTCCGCGGCGGCGCTGGGCAGTCTGGACCGGCTGCTGTGCGAGCTGCAGGCGTGGCGCGACCTGGCCCCGATCGAACAGCCGGCAAGCCGGTGGGCGACGGTGCTGCGCGAGCGCGTGGACGCGCTGCTGCGCATCGACCGCACCGATGCCGACGCCCGCGCCGCGCTGTCGGTGGTGCATCGCGCGATCGCCCAGCTCGCCGCGGAACCGGCGCGCAACGGCGAGGACCCCGCGCTGCGCATGCCGGTGGTGTGTGAGCTGCTGCAGGACGCGCTGGCCGCCGCGCCGGAGCGCCAACGCTTCCTGATGGGCGGCATCACCTTCTGCGGCATGGTGCCGCAGCGCGCGATCCCGTTCGCCATGGTCTGCGTGTTGGGGCTGGACGAAGGCGCGTTTCCGCGCCGGCCATCCGATGGCGGCATCGACCTGATGGCGCGCCTGCGCCGCCTCGGCGACCGCGACGTGCCCGGCGACGACCGCTACCTGTTCCTGGAAACCGTGATGTCCGCGCGCAAGCGGCTGCACCTGTCGTACATCGGCCAGGGCGCGCGCGACGGCAAGCACCGCAACCCGGCCGCGCCGCTGGCCGAGCTGCTGGCCGAACTCGACCGTGCCTGTGGCAACGCGCCCGATGACGACAAGGCGCCGCGGCCGTGGCTGGTGCGACATCCGCTGCAACCGTTCGACGGCCGCTACTTCGACGGCACGCATCCGGCGCTGTTTTCGTTCTCGCCGGCATTCGCGGGCATGCGCGGGGCGGGCAGGGGAACGCTGCCGCGCCTGCGCGACGGCAATCTCCCCGCGCCGGAACCGCTGCCGGAGCCGCTGCCGCTGGCCACGCTGGAAGGCTTCTTCAAGGACCCGGCCAAGGCGCTGTTGAAGGAGCATCTGCAGCTGTCGCTGGATGCGCTGGACGACGACGTGCGGCTGGCGGAAGACGAGCCGATGGATGCGATTTCAAGGATCCACGCGGTGGCGCGCACGGTGTTCCTGCAGCAGGTGCTGCCGCGCAAATGCGGTGATCCCGCGTGGGCCTGGGACCGCCAGCCGCCGGCGTGGGTGGGGTTGGGCGGGTTGCTTCCGCTGGGCGCGGCCGGCGATGCGGCCTGGGCGAAGGAGGCCGACGCGGTGGACGCCTTGTGGAGCCAGGCGGATGCCTGCGGCCGTTTCGATCCGCGTGGCCAGCACGGCGGGCAGGCGGTGCGGGTGGACGTGGCCTTGTTGCTGCCCGGCGACGACGGTGCCGGAGACGGTGTGCCGCGGCGCATGACCGGGTTGCTGCGCAATGTGTTCCCGCTTGCAGGAGCGGCGGACGGGCTGCAGGTGGTGTTTGCGTTCCCCAATCCGAAAAAGGATGACAAGAAGCACCTCAAGGCCCCGCAGGATCTCGGCTTCAAGGAGCGCGTCCCCGCTTTTCTGCAGTGGGCGCTGCTGCGCCTGCAGCACGCAAGCACCGACACGCCTGCGCCGGTGCGCCTGACCATGCTGGCGGCCGGCGAGCCGGATCTTGCCATGCAGGCGAATGACTGGGATGCGAGATACTGCGGCGCCGACACTGCGAAGCGTGCGGCCATGGAAGCCGACCTGCGCCGGCGCCTGCGCGCCTTGATCGAGCTGATGCGGATGGGCCGCGAGGGCACCTCCTGGTTCCATCCGAAGTCCGGGTGGGCCGCCTTGCAGGCACAGCAAGGCGTGCCGAAAAAAGCCAAGGGCAAACAGGGCGAGGCCGAGGCGGAGAAGGACGCCGACTGCGCAGACGAGCCTTCAGCGGAAGCAGCGGCGCAGCAGTCGCGTGAGGCCGCGATCGCCAAGGCGGTGCGCGGCAAGTGGGTGAGTGAGTCCGGCCAAGGCGTCGGCGAGCGCGACTACGCCCCTGGCTATGCGCAGTTGCTGGAAGGCGACCTGATCTTCGGCGATCCCGACACCGACCCGGACAGTCGCGCCCTGCACGCGCTGCTGCAGGACGCGCAGGCCATCCACGGCCTGATCCTGTTGGGTGACGGTGACGCCAGCCCTGCAAACGCCAGCGAGGAAGCCGCATGAGCCAGCCCATGGATTGGACCACCTTGCCCTTGCAGGACGGCGGCCGCAGCTTGGTGGAGGCCAGTGCCGGCACCGGCAAGACCTGGACGATTGCCGTGCTCTACCTGCGGCTGCTGCTGGAGCGGCAGCTCTCGCCGCGCCAGATCGTGGTCAGCACCTTCACCAATGCCGCCGCCGCCGAACTGGGCGAGCGCCTGCGCGGCAAGCTGCTGTGGGCGCTGGCCGAGGC